>CAMWID010000001.1 GCA_947174235.1 uncultured Porphyromonadaceae bacterium
TTAGCACGCCACCCTCTCACGGTGGAGACTCGGGTTCGAGTCCCGGATCGGCTACGCTTTATAAAAGGATCGCAGTGATGCGATCCTTTTATAGTTTTATCATCATGACCCTGAATGTTAAATTTACCTTTGTATTAAACCGATAACACAAAAACGTTGTTCTACATTCAGATAGAGGACACACTCCGCAGGAGACAACTCTCTATGATATTGTTAAAAAATCATTACTATTTATTTCTTCGCCTTATGAAAACCTTATCCATCATTTCCTATATAATAGGCTCGATCCTTTTGATAATATCGTGTTTCACCACAAGTGTGGCTACAACCTGGTGGTTAGGCGGCATAGCCGTTTTATTCCTCATCGCAGGATGCGTGTTCCAGTTCAATTCAAACAGCGACAGTCAGGTCTACCACCACAGACATCCCGACAGATAATAAAAGTGAGCCTTCATATCAAGGTATTCACACAAATTCATCTGCCCGCGACAAAGTCGCGGGCTTGCCTATGTCAAGCACCCGCAGACCTTCCTGCAAGTACCCTCCAACGTTACACTCAAGATTTTTTGACAACAGGAAATCTATAATCGAAAATTTTCTGTCTTTTTCGATCCTCTCCATCTCCGCGACAGCTCTTTTCCCGACAACATGAATCCCACTGAATGAATATTCTCTGTATGACTCCAACGCTACAAATCCTTCCGGCAGATAGCGACACTCCGACAGATGATGCCACCCTTTCAACCGCATCTCTTCATCGAATATAAGTTTACGGCTTGAATCCCGGTCACTCACAAGAAGAGTGGAGTCGTTATCCCTACTCTCATGATAAGACATAAGCCCTTGCAAATCTGCATTGCTCAGAATGTCCACATTATGTACTAAAGCCGGGCTCTCCTCAAGTCTGAGGAGTTCCGCCGCATTAAGTATCGCGCCGCCGGTGTCAAGCAGACATCCGGTCTCATCGCTGACCGCTATCTTGACGCCGAGATCACGCTGATCCAGAAAATCAATAATCTGGTTCGCAAAATGATGGACATTGACTACAATATAGTCAAATCCACGCTCCCGCAAGTTTACTATAACCCTTTCCAACATCGGGACACCTCCCACCGGGACCAAAGCCTTGGGATGCGACAATGTCCATGGCTTCAGGCGCGTACCGAGTCCTGCAGCCAATACCATAGCCTTCATAACACCTCTGTTGTATTTTCATTTAACATCCTTACTATACCTTGCTCCCTGTGCTCTAAACGCACCGCCGCGCATGGAAACATAATGGCTATCTCACGCGCGAACGATTCCGCACAATATACAGAGCGATGCCTTCCTCCGGTACAGCCGAATCCTACCTGAAGATTACTAAATCCTCTTTTTATATAACGGTCAACTGTCGGCGAGACGATTCTTAAGGCATTCTTCACAAATTCCTGAACCTCGCCTCTTTCCTCAAGAAATCTTTTTACCGGAGCGTCAAGACCTGTTAGATCCTTGTACTCCACATAACGACCGGGATTATGCATCCCTCTGCAGTCAAACATAAAGCCACCTCCGTTGCCGGTAAGATCTTCAGGATAACCTTTTTTGTAAGAAAAACTGAATACCTCCACAACCATAGAGCCGCCACGCCTTATTTTTGCAAACCGGCTTTGCAACAGACCCTCAGCCATTTTCTTCAGCACCGGATAGGGATCCACCTCTCCGGCAATGACAAGCTGACCAAGATTTTCCAATGCCAACGGTATGCTCTCTATGAAATGGGCACGTCTCTCTATAAGCCCGCGGAATCCATAGGCGCCAAGCACCTGCAATGTTCTGAAAAGCGCAAGGACTCCACAATCCTCCAGGATCTTATCCCCATCCACACCTCGCGCGTTGGACAGAGCCTCCGCATATTTGCCCAACAGGACACGGCGCTCCTCCTCAGTGAAACCCGCTTTTGCCTGCCATAGAAACGACACAGCATCATACAACAAAGGACCTTTCCTTCCGCCCTGAAAATCGATGAAACGCACATCCCCATTTTTGACAACTACATTACGGCTCTGGAAATCCCGGTACATGAACCCCATCAGATCTGGAGATATTGAACAAAGCCTGCGGCTAAGCTTCTCGAAATCGTCCTCAAGACCGTCTTCATCATACACAATGCCGCAAGGTTTCACGAAATCATATTTGAAATAATTAAGATCCCACATCACCTGTCTTGCCGAGAAGCTTCCATTCATCACGAAAGGCTTCCACAGAGTTTCATCTAAGGTCTGCATCTTGACAAGCTGACACAGACTCTCTTCCGCAAGCCGCATTTTGTCTTCATCCTGCAACAAGGGAAGGAGCGCCAGGTCTCCAAGGTCTTCCTGGAGATAAGCTTTTGAATTATCAGCCTCTGCATATATGGCGGGCACCGGCAATCCCTCGCGTGAAAACGCCTTAGCCAGACCTATAAACGCCCGGTTCTCCACCACGTTCTCGCCCCAGGTCCCGATAACAACGGGAAGACCTTGGCCGCCCAAGCGGAAATACTTTCTGTCGGATCCGGCAGAAGGAAGACCTACAATACTCGGGACCGTCCCGAAGGTTTCACGATACAACGCCTTCAATTCATCCATGGCGCACACATGACTCACACCCTTACCGTCTCCCCGACCTGCGGCATTCATTTCTCGCAGCTTCATATAAAAGAATTTAAGTTCAGTTTCACAATACAAATTTAAGCATTTTTTCATTGATACAAATAATTTTTTGCAATTCCGACAAAATTCATTATCTTTGCAACAACATTAGACAATATAAAATCTACAGGACAAAGATAATTGTTATAACACTAAGTCAAAACAAAACATATATTACCTAAATGGCAAAAATTGATGATTACAATTTCGCCGGCAAGAAGGCGATTGTCAGAGTGGACTTCAACGTGCCCCTCGATGAAAACGGAAAAGTGACAGACGACACAAGAATCCGCGGCGCGCTGCCTACTTTGAAAAAAATTCTTGCTGACGGCGGCAGCCTCATCCTCATGTCACACATGGGCAAACCCAAAGGAAAAGTCAATCCGAAGTTCAGCCTTTCGCAGATTCGCGAAGATGTTGCAAAGGCTCTCGGCACCGACGTAAAGTTTGCTCCGGATTGCGCAAATGCCGAGGATGCAGTCGCCGAGCTGAAGCCGGGAGAAGTCCTTCTGCTTGAGAACCTGCGTTTCTATCCTGAAGAGGAAGGGAAACCCGTAGGTATTGACAAAGAAGACCCCGCATATGACGCTGCCAAGAAAGAGATGAAAGAAAGGCAGAAAGATTTTGCCAAGAAACTCGCGAGCTACGCCGACGTTTACGTGAACGATGCTTTCGGCACAGCTCACCGCAAACACGCATCTACAGCTGTCATAGCCGACTACTTCAAGCCGGAAGACAAAATGCTCGGCTATCTCATGGAAAAGGAAGTTCAGGCAGTCGACAACATTCTCAAAGACATCAAGCGCCCCTTCACAGCCATAATGGGCGGATCAAAAGTGTCTACCAAGATCGGCATTATCGAAAACCTTATGGACAAGGTTGACAACCTTATCCTTTGCGGCGGCATGACCTATACATTCGCAAAGGCTCAGGGTGGAAAGATCGGCGACTCGATCGTAGAGAACGACAAACTTGATCTCGCTCTCGACATCATCAAGAAAGCCAAGGAGAAAGGCGTAAACCTCATTCTCGGTACTGACTGCGTTGCCGGAGATGCCTTCAGCAACGATTGCAACACCATGGTCTGCCCCGCAAACGACATTCCCGACGGATGGGAAGGTCTCGACGCAGGTCCTGAGACACGCAAGACTTTCGCGGATGCGATCCGTCCTTCAAAGACTATTCTTTGGAACGGTCCCGCCGGAGTGTTCGAGTTTGACAAGTTCACAGCAGGCTCCCGTGCAATAGCCGACGCCATAGTCGAGGCAACACAGAACGGAGCTTTCTCCCTCGTAGGCGGAGGTGACTCAGTGGCTTGTGTCAACAAATTCGGTCTCGCCGACAGCGTTTCATACGTATCCACAGGCGGCGGCGCTCTCCTTGAGGCTATCGAAGGGAAAGTACTTCCCGGCGTAGCCGCTGTCAAAGAGGCATAATTATAGCCTTTGGAATAATTATTTAAAATGGCGGTCGCAAATATAAATCTTTTTCGACCGCCATTTTAAACTAATTATCAAAGAATTACACATATAACACCAACTAATTTCACATAAATTATGGAATTGGTTACTTTGTAAAAACATTTTTTTCAAAAAGAAAATATTGTTTTTTTCAAATTTAATTGTAATTTTGCATTGTCATAGGTTCTAAAGGTAGAAAACTCGCCTAAGGCATGAAAAACCCAACGGTGCTGAAAAGTGCCGAAAGATCCATAAAGACAACAAGAAACATCATAATTCACAAACAAAACATCAAACACAATTTAACATTATGGAATCTCAGAATTCTAAGGCTCCTTCTTCAGTGGCAGCCAAAGTGAAAAAGGAAGAGAAAATCAGTAACGTTCGCGGCATTCGCAACGCTTTCTTTGTAATCATCGCTTGCGCCGTTGCAGCGGTATGTATCTTCCTCTTCGCCATGGGCGCTCCCGGCAACTTCGAGGGTAATGATCCCGCAGGTCACCCGCTCAACCTCGCCGGTACAGTTTACAAAGGTGGCTTCATCGTGCCTATCCTTATGACTCTTCTTCTCACCGTTATCGTTCTTTCTATCGAACGTTGGATCGCTATCAGCTCAGCTTCAGGCAAAGGCAACACAACCAAATTCGTTGCAGACATCAAGGCTGACCTTGCTAAGAACAACATCGACGCAGCTATGGAACGTTGCCGCAAGCAGAAAGGATCTGTAGCTTCAGTTGTTTACAACACACTCGTTAAGTACAAAGAGATGGACGCCAACACAGTGCTCAGCAAAGAGCAGAAGCTCACTACCCTCCGCAACGAGGTTGAAGAGGCTACAGCTCTTGAAATGCCGGCGCTTTCTCAGAACCTTCCAATCGTGGCTACCCTCACAACTCTCGGTACTCTCGTTGGTCTTCTCGGAACCGTTATGGGTATGATCAAATCATTCCAGGCTCTTGCTTCTTCTGGTTCTCCTGACTCTACCGAGCTTTCTACCGGTATCTCTGAGGCACTTGTGAACACCGCATTCGGTATCGCAACCGGTGCATTCGCGGTTATCTCATACAACTTCTTCACAAACAAGATCGACAACCTCACCTACGCTATCGACGAAATCGGTTTCTCAATCGTAGCTACTTTCGCAGCAACTCACTAATCTGAGAATTGCGGATAACGAGAATCTCTATTTACCAAACCGAATAAGTTTATAGCTAATATGGGAAGAGTAAAAATAGCAAGAAAGAGCACATTCATCGACATGACGGCGATGAGTGACGTGACGGTGCTGCTTCTTACCTTCTTCATGTTGACTTCGACCTTCCTCCAGAAAGAGCCCACCACAGTTATCACTCCTCCATCAGTTTCAACTGAAAAGGTACAGGAGACTAACTTCGTGCAAGTGCTCGTAAGCCCGGAAGGGAAGGTTTGGCTTACAATGAACAACGACACATCTTCTTCTTGGTCTAACGAAAAGATGAGAATGGCGTTGCTTGACAAAGTAAGCGAAATCTACAACGAATCACATAAGAACAAAGTCAACTTCAACGTTGCACAGAAGCAGGCCTTCGCCAAATTAGGTTCATTTGGTGTGCCTCTACAGCAGATGGGTGAGTTCCTTGACCTTGCCGATCAGCAGGAAGGACAGACCAAAATGGACAAATGGTTGAGCGGTGAGGATGAAAATCCCAACCATATCACAGGTATTCCGGTAAGCTGGAATTCCGATGAGAACACCCTCAACGAATTTCAAATGTGGATGAAAGCATTGCGCCAGACAGAAAACGACAATCTGGCACAGGCTATCAAAGACGGTACAGGTGTCGCCATCAAGGCAGATGTCAACACTTCGTTCGACATCATCCACATGGTGATGGATAACCTCCAGACTATCCACATGAATAAGTTTACGTTTTTGACCGCACTTAAAGCAGGAGAATAAGACCATGGCAGAAGTTCAACAAAATTCGGGTGGCGACGGTAAGAAAGGCGCCCAGAAAAAGATGCAGATCCGCGTGGATTTCACGCCGATGGTCGACATGAACATGTTGCTCATTACATTCTTCATGCTCTGTACGACAATGATCAAATCGCAGACTCTCACCATCGCACTTCCTTCTAATGAAAAAGTCGAGAATCAGGAAAACATGTCGCAGGCTTCGGCAGACGACGCTGTCACCATCATTATCGACGCAAAAAGAAAGAAAGGCTCTCTTGACGTTGACTCTGTCAACGGACATGTGGTGAACGAGGTATATTATTATTTCGGCAAGCCCGGTGGCGATGCCGGCATTTTCGGACCTGGCGGAACTGTGCTTTCTGAAAACAACAACATTCAGAAATCCGAGTTCCTGTCTGACGAGATCAATGCAGCCGGCGACCATAACGCCCGCGGTATCCGCCAGATCATCCAGCAGCGAAACAAAGACGTGCTTGAGGAAATCACCAAGATCAAGAAGAAATATGCAGAGGGCGGTTTCGGAAGCCTTGAGACCAAAGCTGACCGCGAAGCGGCTCAAGCGGCATACGATCAGGCGGCTTCTGAAATACGTAAGAATGAAAACCTGAAAAAACCGGTTGTCATCATCAAGTCAACCCCTCAGGCATCTTTCGGTAGTCTTGTTGAAATTCTTGATGAGATGCAGATCAACTCTATCTCGAAATATCAGATTGACAACATGACACGTGCCGACTCTGTGATGATCATCGATTACCAGAACCGTAACCACGAGTGATATAAGATTTATTAACCCTTAAAGCAAAGAAAGAAATGGCTAAAAGAAATGTAGATCTTACATCGAAAGAATGGCGTGATCTGGTATTCGCCGATAAAAATAAAGAATTTGGTGCATACCAGCTCCGTAAGCAGAGTGACAAACGTCACAATATGGCGGTGATTTTCACTCTTATCGGACTCGTAGTTGTGTTCTTCCTTATTCTCGCTTACTCAAAGTATTCTGATTATAAGGCAGAACAGGATGCGATAGCTCTTCAGGAACAGCGCGAAAAAATGGCTGCTGCTGAGCTTCTTCAGCAGGAAGACGAGCCGGAACCGGAGCCGGAACCGGAAGAGCAGAAGTTTGAACAGCCTGAAATTGAGGTTCCTGAAGAGGTGCTCGCTACAGTTCAGGTGACTCAGATCGCTATCGTGGACGCTGACAAAGTGAAAAACGAAGTGATGGACATGGAAGAACAGAAGGAAGACAATACCGCACGTGGCGTTGTCAACCAGGAAGGTTCTGACGACGCTGATAAATTCAAAGCCGTGCAGGAACAGGTGGTTGTTAAAGAACCGGAACCTGAGAAGCCGGTTGAGGAAGAAATCTTCGTGGCTGTGGAACAGCAGGCTGAATTCCCCGGTGGTCTTCCCGCCTTGATGAAATGGCTCAACAGCCAGATCCGCTACCCCGAGGCAGCACAGCAGAACGACATTCAGGGTCGTGTGATCGTCAAGTTCGTGGTTGAGAAAGACGGTTCTATCGGTGCCGCAACTATCCTCAAGGGTGTTGACAAGGATCTTGACCGCGAGGCTCTCCGAGTGGTGAAGAAGATGCCGAAGTGGCAGCCTGGTAAAAACAACGGTGTTGCCGTGCGTTCTTACTTCAACCTCCCTGTCACCTTCAAACTTCAGAATAATTGATAAAGACTTCGCGTCTTCACGATGAAGGATATTGAAAAAGGAAAGGAAGAAGCTTTCGGGCTCCTTCCTTTTCTTTTTAATAGCACCGGATAAATTACATCCGGACCACGTCAGCATATTCAGCAAACACTCTTCCGCCGCAAACGCAATTGTCAGAACTACGGAACTCGAAACTCAAGAACTGTTTGCTGTCTTTCAAATGATATTTCTTTTGAAAACGAACATCCTTTCTCTATTTTTGTTAAAAGAGTAGAAAAAACATCTAAAACATCGAGTTATGAGCACAAACAACAATTATGACAATATGCCCAAAGGTGGGCGTCTTGTCTTCGGGATATTCATGGTGATAGTCTATGTTGCCGTAGGACTATTATTCATATTCGACGTATTTAACATCGACAATACAGCGATCAGCTCCACTGTCGGCGGAATCCTTTGCGCTTATGGGGTATGGAGAGGATACAGACTATATAAAGGGCTATGACCTCTCTCTCTCACATCTGTACTAATAAATATATTGACAGAACGACATCACACTCTATGCATCTTTTGAATATAACCAGGACCGCTGCCGCCGCATTGCTGACAGCAGCGGTCATTTCGACAGTCGGGTGTACCCCCGTCAAACGCGGAGAGTATGCCTCCGGTAGCGCCACTATATTCTGCGACGACGGATTCAAGAACATTCTTGAAGAAGAAATCGAGGTTTTTGAGTATTCATACCCTGAAGCTTCCATAATTCCATTCTATGTTAGCGAAGGAGAAGCTCTCGATTCCTTACTCGCCGACTGTACCCAGGCAATAATTTCCACTCGTGAGCTGACAAAAGACCAGATAGAATACATGAAGGCAAAACACAAACGAGTTGTTCGCCAGAATTGTATCGCGGTTGACGCTGTCGCTTTGATAACAAACAAAAACAATCCTGTATCGGCATTGTCCATGAGCGAAATCAGTGACATTTTTAACGGAAAGATCACAAAATGGAATCAACTCGCCGGAAATGACACCACAGCCATAAAGCTTGTGTTTGACAATGCAGAGTCATCGACCGTAGCTTATATGCGCGACACGTTCCTTCCTGAGGGAGAAAAGATCACGGATCATACCAATTCCTTCGCTCAAAAAAACAATGCACAGGTTTTCGACATAGTGAAAACAGATCCGGACGCTTTAGGCATCATCAGCGTAAGCTGGCTTGGCGATGACCTTGGCGTTGCAAAAAAAATCCCTATGGACAAAAGGATGGAAGATTACAAAAACGAATCCGACACAGTCGCCACCAATCTGACATCTGAAGTCAACATTCTAAAGGTAAGCAACCCTACAGACAAAAACGACTTCAGTCCGGTTGCCTACAAACCTTACCAGGCATATATCTATTCAGGAGATTATCCTCTTGTAAGGAAAGTATACATGGTATCCACAGCAAGCAATTCGACTGTGCTGCACAGTTTCTATGTGTTTATGACAGGATTTGTCGGACAAAAAATCATAACAAAAACCGGCATACTCCCCTACCACATGAATCCACGAGTAGTAGAAGTCAAATAATAATTTGGGTAGCTATTACATATTTTATAACACCTCTTAGACCAACAGAAAATCCTCCACAAGGTTAAAACCATGTGGAGGATTCTGTTAAAAAACATTTATGACGCATGGAAATTTGTATTTTTAAAGAAATATCATGACAATAATTCGTTATATGTAGAAAAAACACGAATTTTTTATTAATTTTGTGCGTTATTTTTCCAAGATTCAGCAACAAATAATAAAATTCTCATACATGAAATTTAAATTTATTTTCGCGTCCGCGCTTATCGCGGCGGCCGCAATCCCCGCAGTGGCTCAGACACATGTTGAAGGAGAGGAATACTACAAGGCTGACCAGATCGCCAACGCCAAAGAGCTTCTCAACAGAAACATGAACAATGCCGGCACTGACAAAGCTGTCTCAAATTACTATCTCGGTCTTATCGCCCTTGAAGAAGGCAATAAGGCGGAAGCCCAGAAATTTTTCAATGACGGTGTGGCAGCAAATCCGGAATATGCATATAATTATGTAGGTCTCGGCAGTCTGGATCTTCTTAAAGGAGACAAATCTGCTGCGGAAAAACAATTTAAAGAAGCGGAAAGCAAAGAGAAAAAAAGCGCTTCTTTAAATATAGCGATCGCAAGGGCATATTATAACGCTGACCCCGTGGCTTATTCCAAAGAAATTGAAAAAAGAATAGAGAAAGCGCGTAAGACAAACATGCAGGAAGCCGACATATATCTCTTTGAAGGCGACCGTAAAAAAGATGTAAAAGATTATGGCGGCGCTGCAGGACAATATGAGATGGCAGCAAACTACGATCCCAACGCGACAGAGGCATACGTGAAATATGCAAACCTGTTCACCCAGGTCAATCCCCAGTATGCTATCGACATGCTCAACAAGCTTCTCAGCGTAAACCCGACATCCGCGCTCGCTCAAAGAGAGATTGCCAACGCATATTACAACGCAGGCCAGTTTAACGAGGCTGCGAAGCAATATGGTGACTATGTAAAGAATCCCAACCATTTCAAACAGGATGAGGACAGGTACGCGTTCCTTTTGTTCTACGGTGGAGACTATCAGAAAGGCTACGATTATTCCACAGCGCTTCTTCAGGCTAATCCTTCCAACTTCACTGCCAAGCGTTATCAGTTTATGAACGCGGCACAGATCAAGGAGATGCAGGATCAGCTCCTTCCTATGGCGGAATCTCTCGTCGCAACCCACAAAGCCGACCCCTCCAATAAGTTCGCGCCCATCGATTATATCCTGATCGCCCAGGAATATAACACGGCAAAGCGTCCGCAGGAAGCTCAGGCTCTCCTTCAGGAAGCAATTCAAGAGATGCCGGACAACCGTGAGTTCTACAAGCAGCTCGCCATGACTTATGTAGAGGAGAACAACCTTTCCAAAGCTACCGAGGCATACGAAGGCTACTTGAAAAATTCAGAGAAACCAGGATACAATGACTTTATTCAGCAGGCAACTTTCGCATTTTACGCAGGCGTAGAGAATAAAGCCAATGACCCCGCAGCAGCTGAAAAATATTATGCTATCTCTCAGGATTATGCGAACAAAGCAGCTGAAATCCTCCCTGACAACTACAAACCCAAAAAGTTTGAAGGAGACATCGCAATGCAGAAAGCCACCGAAGAAACTGTAGCGTCGGTAGCTGTGCCATACTACACTGAAGCTATCCGCCTTCTTGAGGCAAGTCAGGATCCTTCCCGCTACGCATCAGATGCCAAACTCATGTACAACTACATGGGCAACTACTATCTTGACCAGAAAGATATCGAAAAAGCGAAGGAATACTTCAACAAGTATCTTGAACTTGACCCCAACAACGAACAGTACAGAAAATTTGTGGAAGGTCTGAAATAAATTCACTTTACACACATATAAGTCTGTAAATTTGACAAAAAACTTCCAAATGCCTTAAGGCATTTGGAAGTTTTTTTTGCATACATTCACGATTATTAGTAAATTTGCAAGACATTTGAAATAATCATGAGCCATGTCTGTCCCCACCTCTGAAAGGTAGGGACGACATTGCCCTATTTTAATTTTATATATGGCTGAAATCATACGTATTAAGAAGGGTCTCGACATCCCCTTGTCGGGCAAGCCTTCCTCAGAGGTTACGGCTGACAACAAAACAACACTTTTCGCTATCTGTCCTGATGATTTCCCGGGACATATCTGGAAATCAGTGGTAAAACCCGGAGACTCCGTTGTGGCAGGACAACCACTGCTCAAAGACAAGGCGACCGGGAGAATCGTGCTTGCATCGCCTGTAAGTGGAAAAGTGGAAGAAGTCAGACGTGGAGAACGCCGTCACATTGAATTCATCAGTGTGTCTAAAGATTCTGACAAAGCCCCCGAGAAAAGAGCGCTTCCAAGAGACAGGGAGCAAATCAGAAACATTATCCTTGAGTCAGGTCTATGGGCGATGATACGCCAGCGCCCATATGACATCATCCCTGATCCGGACAATGTTCCCCGCGACATTTTCGTCACTGCTTTCGACTCGGCTCCGCTTGCCGGAGATATTCTTGACGAATCTGTCTTACGCTGGATGGAGATAGGGTTTAAAAACCTTATAATGCTCACAAGCGGAGGCATATATCTCGGCGTGAAAGCGGGAACTGATATAAAATCCAAGTATTCGAAAGTTTATGAATTTGACGGGCCTCATCCCGCAGGCAATGTCGGCACTCAGATAGCTGCCATAAAACCGGTCAACAAAGGTGAGACGGTATGGACACTTGACGCCGCTACCGTTGCAAAAATAGGAAGACTGTGTGAAGAAGGGGTATATGATTTCTCCACACGTGTGGCAATCACCGGACCGGAAGTGAAGAATCCGAGAATTGTCAGCACGCATATGGGAGCGTCTATCGACACATTGCTTGACGGAGAATTGAAAACAGAAAACGACATACGTATCATCTCCGGCAACGTGCTTACAGGCATTAAGGTAAAAAAAGATGGATTTCTCCGTTTCCCCTATCGGCAGATCACAGTCATCGACGAAGGCGCGAATGCTGACGAATTCATGGGATGGGCATCCCTCAGTCCCAAAAAATACAGTGTCAAGCGTTCATTCCCCGCTTTCTTGCGCGGACTTTCAAAACCGTTTGATTTTGACGCACGCATCAAGGGCGGTCACCGGGCGATGATTCTGAGTGGAGAATATGACAAGGTGTTTCCCTTCGACATATACCCTGAATACCTTCTTAAAGCCATAATGGCAGGCGATATCGACAGAATGGAAAAACTTGGCATATATGAAGTCGCTCCGGAAGATTTCGCATTGCCCGAGTTTGTAGACACATCAAAAATCGAGCTCCAGAAAATTGTCAGAGAAGGACTCGACAATCTGCGTAAGGAACTATCCTGACGGAAATATCCTCTTGAGTTCAATACCATTATATTTCTAACTTAATGATGAAAGGTTTAAAGAAAAAAATCGATAGTGTGAAGCCTCAATTCGAGAAAGGGGGAAAGTTTTCCAAACTTCACTCCGTCTTCGATGGTTTCTATACTTTCCTTTTCACTCCCAATGAGACATCCGGCTCCGGCGTGCACATCCACGACAGCAATGACTCCAAGCGCACCATGATAATGGTGGTAATTGCCCTTCTCCCATGCTGCCTGTTCGGAATGTGGAATGTAGGATTACAGCATGCCTTGGCTACCGGAGATGCCGACCACAGCTTGTTCCATCTCTTCTTTTATGGCTTCTGGACTGTGCTCCCACAGATTCTGACAGCGTATATAGTCGGGCTTGGCATAGAATTTATCGTTGCCCAGATACGCGGGCATGAAATTCAGGAAGGCTTCCTTGTTTCCGGAATACTTATTCCCATGATATGCCCCGTCTCCACTCCATGCTGGATGCTCGCGGTGGCAGTGGCATTTGCCGTGATATTCGCGAAGGAAGTGTTTGGCGGAACCGGCTATAACTTCCTCAACGTGGCTCTCGTCACCCGTGCGTTCCTGTTCTTCGCATATCCGTCGAAAATGAGTGGTGACCATGTGTTTGTATCTCTTGGCGACACTGCGGCTGTCGACGGATTCTCCGGCGCGACTCCCCTCGGACAGCTTGCCGCATCATCGGGTCCCGCCGAAGTATTGGGTGTCACAGGCGATCCTCTCTCCTATGCCGACATGTTTTTCGGATTATACCCGGGATCCTGGGGAGAGACTTCGACATTCTGCATTCTAATAGGACTCGTGATTTTACTCGCCACTGGTATCGCATCGTGGAGAATTATCATTCCAGCAGCCGCCGGAGGATTCTTTATGTCGCTTCTCGCCCACAGCCTCGCCAGCCCTATCTATCCGGTGACATTCCTTTCCCCGCTCGAACAGCTTTCGCTCGGAGGATTTGCATTCGCGATAGTATTCATGGCTACTGACCCTGTGACTGCATGCCGCACAAATACCGGCAAATACATCTATGGGTTCCTCATTGGTGCGATCGCTATAATTATCCGCTGCTACAACACAGGATACCCAGAAGGTGCGATGCTTGCAGTCCTACTCATGAACTGCTTCGCCCCGCTTATTGACTATTGCGTGGTGAACGCCAATATCAACCGCCGTCTGAAACGGGTTGTAATAAAGAACTAATAATCCTCCTGCAATTATGAATCGACAAAGCAATACATATACCATCATCTATTCCACTGTGCTTGTGATCGTAGTGGGAGTGGTTCTTTCTCTGGTCTATCAGGCTTTACGCCCACAGCAGCTGGATAATATAGCCAACGATACCAAACGCCAGATACTCGCGTCCGCAAGGATCGTGCCACAGTCCGGACAGACAATAGCCGATCTTTATTCATCTCATATCAAAGACTCGTATATTGTCAACAGCGAGGGTGAAAAGATTGATTCTGACACTGATCCTTTTGATGTCAACGTGTCTCTACAGATAAAGAAACCAGCAGACGAAAGGCTGCTTCCCGTATTTGAATGCGACACCGACAACGGGCTGAAATATATTGTGCCTGTATATGGCGCGGGACTTTGGGGACCGATATGGGGGTACCTTGCTTTCGACAGCAACGGCGACACCATTTATGGAGCTTATTTCGCTCATCAGGGAGAGACTCCCGGTCTCGGCGCGGAAATCGAGAAACCGGCGTTCAGCGACCAGTTCGAAGGCAAAGACATTTTCTCGCCGTCAGGTGAATTTATGTCGGTTGCCGTTGTAAAGACAGGAAAAGAACCTGCCGGACAAGCCTGGGTGCATGCCGTAAGCGGCGGCACAATCACCAGCCAGGGTGTACAGGCTATGTTGTATAACTCTTTGGAGCCTTATTCCGCATTTTTCTTGAAATTGAAAGGTGACGCTAAAAAAGATATAGCCGACGCCTCAGATTCAAAACCGAATGAAAATGCAAAGGCAACTAATGAAGTGGAACTTAATGAAATTGAACCGTAAGATTCCCAGATTATGAACGTAAACAAATCTTTACTTCCTCTCGTAAACCCTCTTTCCAAAGATAATCCGGTCATCGTCCAGGTGCTGGGAATCTGTTCAGCGCTTGCGGTGACAGCCAAACTTGAGCCCGCGCTGGTGATGACAATCTCGGTGACAGCCGTGCTCGCGCTGGCAAACGTGATCATTTCGCTTCTGCGTAACACTATCCCGACATCTATCCGCATCATTGTCCAGCTTGTGGTAGTGGCGGCTCTGGTTGTGATAGTGGACCAGGTGCTCAAGGCATGGAACTATGAGGTCAGCAAAGCCCTGTCGGTATTTATCGGACTTATAATCACCAACTGTATTATCATGGGACGTCTTGAGGCTTTCGCCATGAGCAACAGACCATGGGCTTCATTCCTTGATGGCATCGGCAATGGTCTCGGCTACGGAATAATCCTTGTGATAGTGGCATTTTTCCGTGAACTACTCGGAAGCGGAACTCTTTTCGGGTGTCAGGTGATTCCTCAATGGTGTTATGAACACGGCTACCAGAACAACGGCATGATGATCCTCCCCCCGATGGCGCTTATCACTGTGGCATGCATAATATGGGTTCACCGCTCACGCAACAAGGATCTTCAGGAATAACTCCACATCAATCGACACAATATTACGCTTATTGAGTTATGGAAAATCTAAATTTGTTTATCCGGTCGATCTTTGTCGACAATATGATATTCGCCTACTTCCTCGGCATGTGCTCCTTCCTTGCAGTGTCGAAGAATGTCAAGACTGCGTTCGGTCTCGGTGTGGCAGTCAGCTTCGTGCTTATCATAGCACTTCCGGTCACATGGTGCATCAACCAATATATACTTGTTCCCGGGGCTCTTTCATGGCTTGGTGAGGAATATGCATCAACCGACCTCAGCTTTCTGGGTCTAATTATGTTTATCTCCGTCATCGCGGCTCTTGTCCAGATTCTGGAAATGGCGATAGAGAAATATTCTCCCGCACTGTATTCGTCGCTGGGTATATTCCTTCCTCTTATAGCTGTAAACTGCGCCATACTCGGAGCCGTGCTCTTCATGCAGCAGAAAGAGTTTGCCAATGCATGGACTGCGACAGTTTACGGCGCAGGCTCCGGAATAGGCTGGCTTCTCGCGATAACCTGCCTCGCGGCTATCCGCGAACGCCTCGCCTACAGTCAGATCCCCGCTCCTCTCCGTGGAATCGGAATAACATTCATTATCACAGGTCTCATGGGAATCGCTTTCATGAGTTTTCTCGGAATCAAACTTTAACACCGCCTGATTGCTCCGGAATGTTCCGGGAATTAGGTAACAAACAAATATTTCAACATGTCATTACTTAATATGATCCACTGGAATTCAGTAATCGCGGCGGCGTTGATCTTCTTTGTCATCGTCCTCGTTCTGGTCGTGATCCTTCTTGCGGCCAAACGTTTCCTCGTGGCTTCGGGAGAGGTGACTATCAACATCAACGATGGCAAAAAGACAGTCACTGCGGCAAGCGGAAAATCTCTGCTCGCCACTCTCGCCGACGGTGGAGTTCACCTTTCATCCGCCTGTGGCGGCAAGGGAAGCTGTGGACAGTGCAAAGTGCAGGTGACCGAGGGCGGCGGCGACATGCTTCCGACCGAGGCGGTACACTTCACCCGCAAACAAATGAAAGACCATTGGCGTCTTGGATGTCAGGTGAAAGTCAAAAACGATATGGACATCCATCTCGATGAGGCGGCTCTTGACGTAAAGGAATGGGAATGCGAAGTAATCTCCAACAAGAATGTCGCCACATTCATCAAGGAGTTTATCGTTCAGCTTCCAAAAGGGGAACACATGAATTTTATCCCCGGATCTTATGCGCAGATACGTATCCCGAAATATGATATGACATACGACGGAGATATCGACAAGGATCTCATCACCGAGGAATATCTCCCCGCATGGGAAAAATTCGGACTCTTCTCTCTCAAGGCGAAAAACACTGAAGAGACTGTCAGGGCATACTCCATGGCTAACTATCCCGAGGAAGGCGACCGCATTATGCTCACCGTCCGCATCGCGACACCTCCGTTCAAACCGAAACCGCAGGTCGGATTTCAGGACGTGCCCTGCGGCATAGCGTCGTCATATATATTCTCGCTCAAACCCGGCGACAAAGTGATGATGAGCGGTCCTTACGGGGACTTCCATCCGATAGTCGATTCCAAAGCGGAAATGATCTGGGTGGGCGGCGGAGCCGGTATGGCACCCCTACGCGCTCAGATAATGTGGATGACCAAGACTCTTCATACCACCGACCGCAAGATGCACTATTTCTATGGTGCAAGAGCGCTCAATGAAGTGTTCTACCTTCAGGATTTCCTACAGCTTGAGAAAGATTTCCCCAACTTCAAGTTCCACCTCGCGCTTGACCGCCCCGATCCGGCAGCCGACGCCGCCGGAGTGGCATACACGGCGGGCTTCGTACATCAGGTCATGTATGAGACATATCTCAAAGATCATGAGGCTCCGGAAGATATCGAATACTACATGTGCGGTCCCGGTCCTATGAGCAATGCCGTAAACAACATGCTCTACAACCTTGGTGTCGAGCCGGAATCAATACATTATGACAACTTCGGAGGATAATCCTCATACTACTGTCGGTTGTTGAACCTTAATGGGTGGAAATCTCAAAATAAATTTGCAGGTTTCCACCCATATCATTACCTTTGCAACATCAAGCATGCGGTCAGTCAGCCTCATGCCACATCAATAAATCTATTCATCAGAAAACACGCTTATCATCATGCAGAGAGACAACGTTATCTTCGACATTATCGACCGCGAGCATCTTCGCCAGCGCCGTGGAATCGAGCTCATAGCCAGTGAAAACTTCGTAAGCGACGAAGTGATGCGCGCGATGGGATCTTGTCTGACCAACAAATATGCGGAAGGATATCCCGCTCATCGTTACTATGGCGGATGCCAGGTAGTGGACGAGGCAGAAAATATAGCTATCGAAAGAGCCAAGAAGCTTTTCGGCGCCGAATGGGCAAACGTGCAGCCACACAGCGGCGCACAGGCAAACATGGCGGTATTCATGGCATGCCTCCAGCCGGGCGACACTTTCATGGGCATGGATCTCAGCCATGGCGGACATCTCAGCCACGGAAGCCCGGTCAACTTCTCCGGACTCCACTTCCGACCGATCAGCTATACAGTATGCGCTGACACCGGAAGAGTGAATTATGAAGAGATGGAGGAGAAAGCCCGTGCGGAACGCCCCAAACTCATTATCGCGGGAGGAAGCGCCTACAGCCGTGAATGGGATTACGCACGTATGCGCAGGCTCGCCGATGAAATCGGTGCCATCTTGATGGTAGATATGGCGCATCCTGCCGGCCTTATTGCAGCGGGACTCCTCGACAACCCTGTAAAACATGCGCATGTAGTGACCACGACTACCCACAAGACCCTCCGCGGTCCGCGTGGCGGTCTTATCCTGATGGGCAAGGACTTTGACAATCCGTGGGGTAAAAAGACTCCAAAAGGGGAAATCAAAAAAATGTCTGCCCTCCTTGATTCAGCCGTATTCCCCGGAGTACAGGGAGGTCCTCTCGAACATGTGATCGCAGCCAAAGCCGTCGCGTTCGGAGAAGCCTTGCAGCCGGAATGGAAAGAATATGCCATGCAAGTAAAGAAAAACGCGGACGCTCTTGCCAACGCTCTTATCAAACGAGGATACAAGATAATCTCCGACGGTACTGACAACCACTGCATGCTTGTGGATCTTCGTCCCAAATTCCCTGAAATGAGCGGAAAGAAAGCGGAAAGAGTGCTCGTGGAGGCTGATATCACAGCCAACAAGAATATGGTGCCATATGACACCCGCTCACCTTTCCTGACTTCCGGACTCCGCTTCGGTACGGCTGCCATTACTACAAGAGGAGCCAAGGAAGAACTCATGGAGACAATCGCTGATCTCATTGACCGCGTCCTCACAAACGCTGACGATGTCACAGTGATCGCCGACGTTCGTCGCGAGGTCAATGAAATGATGAACGACTATCCCATGTTCGCGTGGTAATCAATGTATGAACCACTACTTGAGGAACGATGCCTGACGCATCGTTCCTCTTTTTTCTTGCAAATATCGCATCCTCTTGCTATCTTTGCACATGCTCTCCGATTTATATAACATATCAAATGAAACTATCCGAAATAAAATTCCCCTCCTCAATTTTCATAACAGGGATCGGTACTGATGTCGGCAAAAGTTTTGCAACAGGCTGGCTTGCCCGTGAAATGAACGCTGCCGGGGTGAACTGCATTACCCAGAAAATGATCCAGACCGGCAATTCCGGCAAGAGCGAAGACATAGACCGCCACCGCAAGATCATGGGGACAGGCTATTTCAAAGCCGACACCGACGGGACAACAGCTCCCGTGATTTTCTCGTACCCGGCATCACCTCACCTTGCCGCCGAAATTGACGGTAAAAATATAGACCTCGACAAGATATCTTGTGCTACAAAAAAACTTGAGCAGGAATTTGGACATGTATTGATTGAAGGCGCCGGAGGTCTGATGGTGCCTATATGTGGTGAATTTCTCACCGCTGACTATATCGTCAGGGAAAAGCTCCCTGTCGCAGTGACTGTCACAGGACAGCTTGGATCCATCAACCACGCACTGCTGACATTCAACGCGCTCAAGACCTATGGGATAGAACTGTTCGCTGTAATATATAACCCTTTCTTTGACAAAGACCATACAATCTGCTCGGACACCAGAAAATATCTCCGTGACTGGCTTTCCTCTCATTTCCCCGACGCATATTGGTGGGAGATGCCCACAATTGAATGACAAAAGAGAAATGACCATGACCAGGATTAATAATTTTTTTTCACGGGTTCTTGAGATTCTACGTATTTCCCCATCAAGAAAAAGCATTGCCGGAGACTCTTCAGTTTCCCGCACAAGTCCGGATAATGAAAGTTGCGAGACAATCCTCCAAGACAAAGCCTCCTGTCCTAACAGGAACTGCGAGACAAAGGTGACTATCTCAAAACAACAGCTTGCCGAACTTCCGGCAGCGCAATTCAAGGGGGAAATAAAAGTAATCGATAAAGCCGACGACATATCGGAAGCTGTGGCGGAGTTATACAAATCCGATATAATCGGATTTGACACAGAGACAAGACCTACTTTCAAAAAAGGTCAGTCAAACAACGTATCTCTGCTCCAATTGTCCACACGGAAAAAATGCTTCCTTTTCAGACTAAACCGTATCGGACTTGATTCAAAACTGATAGAATTGCTTCAGGATCCTTCACAGCTCAAAATCGGACTTTCCATCCACGACGATTTCCACAATCTTAACAAACTGTCACATCTGGAACCCAAAGGATTTATAGACCTTCAGAGTTATGTCAAACAATACCGTATTGCCGACAACAGTCTCACAAAGATCTATGCCATAATTTTCGGCAAAAGGATTTCCAAAGGACAACGGCTCACCAACTGGGAGGCGGACACCCTGACCCCACCGCAGAAAAGCTACGCGGCGCTTGACGCCTTGGCATGTGTGGACATATACGATTTCATTTCATCCGGGAAATTCAACCCCGATGACTCACCATACCTTGTCGAGATTCTACCCGAACCGGAAGCCAACGATTAAAGTTCACTTTATGAAAAGAGATATCCTTGTGCCGGTGTTGCTCTCGGCATATGCCCTGTTTATGACTTTTTATTTCGGCATTGATCTTCTGAAGTCGGGACATACCCTACGTTTCTTCCTTACCCTTTTTGCCGAAATAATCCTGATTGTTCTGTCATATTTCGCCTTACGCAAAAGAGACAGGTTGCGGAATAACCGTAAAAATTGAAAAAACTCAGGCTTAGCCCCCTTTCCCAAAATAAAGCGGATTGAGTAAGTATCGATACTTACTCAATCCGCTTTATTTTGGATATTTTCCATAATTCACATTTTTATAATGTGATAAAAAAAATAAAGGGTGATAACCTCCACGGTCGCACCCTTTGATAAGTTTCTACAGGTAAAAAATCTTAAGGTAAAAAAGATTGTTTTTAGGTTCGGTGCAAAGTTATCACTTTATTGCGGACTGACCAAATCTTTTTTACCAAAATGTAAGAAACATGTTGTAGAACATATTAACAGCCCCTCCATTTTAACAAATTTAAGCCGTTTTCATCCAAAACCGCATAACTAAATGTCCTGATCCACTCACCGAGAACAATCATCTCACACCCGTCGGCTATCTCTTCACGACTCAATACGTGGACATGACCAAACATATAGAAATCCACTTCGCGGTGTGTCTTGTGATACTCTTCAACAAATGCGCGCAACCCTGCCACGACTCTCTCGTCGGGCACTCCCCTCTCCTCTCCGCTTTTGCGGCTGTGACGGCTCCATCCATATGCAAACGGAACCGTCCACCTCGGGTGTATCGCGCTGAACGCTTTCTGACATATCTTGTTTCTGAATATGCTCCTGATAAAACGAAATCCCGAAGGAAGGCTTCCGACTCCGTCGCCATGAGCCATGAATATACGCTTGTTGTGGACCACCTCTGTCAGCGAGCCGTCGACCACGCGTATTCCAAGCTCATTGGGAATATAATCGAAAATCCAGATATCATGGTTCCCTATGAGCCATGTTATCTTTATTCCGGAGTCTGACAATTCGGCGAGCTTTCCGAAAAAACGTACGAACCCACGAGGCACGACATAACGGTATTCATACCAGTAATCGAGCACATCCCCTAAAAGATAGATAGCTTCCGCATCCCCCTTTATGTGATCAAGGAATGCCACCACCCTCTTCTCCGCTTCCCTGGAATCCGGGAAATAAGGGGCGCCAAGATGAAGATCGCTTAAAAAATATGTCCTCATTATTCAGGATATCACATAAACCCGAGTTCAAGCTTAGCTTCCTCGCTCATCATATCCTGAGTCCATACCGGCTCGAACACAAGCCTGAGATCCACTTTAGCAGGACCCTCGACACTCATTAGTTTTTGCCGGACATCTTCCATTATGAAATCGGCGGCGGGACATCCCGGAGCCGTGAGCGTCATCTCCACGTGAAGCGTTTTATCTTCGGGGTTATAGTCTATTTTATATATGAGACCGAGATCATAGACATTGACAGGTATTTCAGGATCATATACCGTTCGGAGAAGCTCTATCGCCCGTTCTGTCACCCTCATCACCTCTTCGGCGTCACTCTCGGCTTTCTCCACTGACAACGGAGTGCTGTCTGAAGCCGTGACTGATCCGGTTGCGCCGTTGTCTTTCACAGCAGGATCATTTTGTCCGGATACGGGGTTTTCTTCCTCTATTGATCGATTGTTAGCGTCCATTTTATTAAGATTTACGTTATTCAGAAGGTCATCTACAGGCATACCTTCTGTTTCCATGTGCAAAGTTAAATAAAAACATAGTCTCAAATCCCCTTGACGGCAACATTTTTCATCTATTTAAAAGTTTTTATTAACTTTGCAGCTGATTGGCTTGCCGTTTCCACTCCACAGAAGAGTCTTATGACGGCTTTCCAGATCTATAAATCAATTTAATCATAACAAATCGTATGAAATCTTACAAGAAAGTTCTTATCGTGTTCCTGCTTGCCGTGTTCGGCATGGGTGCCGCACAGGCACAATTCCGCTTTGGTGTGAAAGCCGGTCTCAACCTCAACAGCCTCCATCTGTCGAATCTCCAAAAAAACTTCAATGATGACAACCAGTGCGGCTATACCCTCGGCGTAATGACCGAGTTCCAGGTTCCCCTTATCGGACTCTGTTTCGATCTCTCCGCTATGTACACCCGCATGGGATCCGAACTGGAAGGCACGGAAGACGGCAAGGAGCCTGCATACAACAAAAACTTCCTTGAGATACCCCTGAATCTGAAATACAAATTCGGACTTCCGGTTGTAGGATCGATCATTTCTCCCTATCTCTTTACCGGTCCGTCTTTCGCATTCAAGCTTGATAAAAATTCAGTTGACGCATTGAAGACAAAGACTTGTCAGGTGGCATGGAACATCGGTCTCGGCGTGGAACTCATCAAGCATCTCCAGATTTCCGGAGCATATGGCTTCGGTATCAACAACATCGCCGACCACTGGGGTGTCGAGACAACTGACGTGAAGGTCAAAAACAACTACTGGACAGTGACAGCGGCGTGGCTGTTCTGACACCAAATTCATACGCAACATAACTGATTCAAAATGTTTAAGAAATTTATCATTCTGGCAGCGGTGATCGTCTCCGCGATTTCAGCATCGGCTGAATTTCGCTGGGGTCCTACAGCTGGCGTGAATTTCTCTACCTTCCACTGGAAACAAGATCTCGCTAAGACGTCAATGCTGTGTGGCGGACAAGCGGGTGTGATGGGAGAGATCATGATTCCGGGCATCGGCTTCGGTATCGACCTCGGTCTGAAATATAATCTCCATGGGGCACACGTAAATTTTGGAGACCATAAGATCTGGGCTTCTGACGGGATTAAAAATCAGGACGTATGGCTCCACACACTTGAAATACCGCTGAATCTGCGCTTCAAATGGACGAGGATGAACGGTTTTGAGCGCGTGCTCGCCCCGTTTGTCTTCGGAGGTCCTGTTTTCAATTTCACTGTAGCCACCAACGAGGCTCCCGCCATCAATCATCCGGCGGGTTATGTCGCGATGCAGTGCGGTGCCGGTGTCGAGCTTTTCGAACATTGGCAAGTCTCGGGCGGATACTCGTGGGGAATCAGTTATCAGGTGCGTACAATTAAGCTTGACAACTATTCCGCGCAATACCGCGGCGGTTTTATCAACGTGGCTTATCTATTCTGATCAATCCCTTGTTTGCCGAAGTCATACTCCCCCTTCCCCTTTATTCCACCTTCACATACGCCATTCCTGACGAAATGGCTGCGGAGGTTCAGGTAGGGTCGCGTGTGCTCGTACAGTTCGGCAAAAAGAAATATTACACTGCCATAGTGGAGTGTCTTCACTCTAACAAACCTAAAGGTTATGACGTGAAACCTCTGATGGCGGTACTTGATTCTTCTCCTGTAGTCCGCTATCCCCAGCTGAAACTCTGGCATTGGATAGCGGACTATTATCTTTGTGCCCCGGGTGATGTCTTCAAAGCTGCCGTACCAACCGGTCTGAAACCGGAAAGCGAGACTTTCCTTTCCCTGAATCCCGACTATGAACCGGATGAAGCCAGTCCGTTTAAGATGTCGGAACGTCAGGCTGTGATTATCCAGCATCTCCAGGATAAGAAAAGGATGAAAATCTCCGAAATCGAAGGTGAAACAGGATATAAGAACGTCGCGTCTCTCGTCAACCGACTTATGGAGGCAGGCATTGTGGAGATCGACGAGAAGGTGGTGGAACGGTACCGTGCCAAAAAGACCACATACGTGCGTCTTGCATTTGAACGTGGCGACTCCGACAGGCTCCATGAATGTTTCGGACTTGTCACAAGATCCCGTCAACAGGAAAAAGCATTGATCGCCTATCTTGACCTTTCCGGATGGATGTCGCCTACCGGAGATTTGAAAAATGTGGAGCGAGACAAACTGCTTGAAGTTTCCGGTGTCTCCCCTGCTGTCTTGCGGGCACTCGTCGACAAGGGGATAATGCAGGTTATAAAAAAAAGCGTAAACAGATTCGGAGCTAACGCCAACGACAAACCTATTGAATTATCTCCACTCTCTGAATCCCAATCAAAAGCGCTCAGCGAAATAACTGAAGGGTTCAAAAGCTCTCAGGTGCAGCTCCTTCATGGTGTCACCGGATCGGGGAAGACAGAAGTTTACACACACCTGATAACCAAGACTCTTGACCAAGGGAATCAGGTATTATTTCTTGTTCCGGAAATTTCTCTGACCACTCAATTGTCTGACCGTCTCAGGAAAGTGTTCGGCAAGCGGTTGCTCGTATACCATTCGAAGTTCTCCGATTCCGAACGGGTGGATATATGGAGAAGACTTCTGACTACAAACGAACCGCTCGTAGTGTTGGGGGTGCGATCGTCAATATTCCTGCCGTTTGCCCGTCTTGGTCTGATAATAGTGGATGAAGAGCATGAGGCGTCTTTCAAACAATATGATCCTGCACCACGATATAATGCCCGCGACGCTGCTTTGGTGCTTGCCGGAATGCATGGGGCTAAGTCTTTGTTAGGGTCTGCGACACCGTCTGTAGAAACATACTTCAAGGCTACAAACGGTAAATACGGACTTGTGACATTATCAGAGCGTTTCGATGGTGCCACCCTGCCGGATGTGGAGATTGTCGACATGAAAGAGATGAGAAAGAAAAAGGAGGTCAAGGGCATCATCTCATCCCCGCTGCGTAAGAGGATTCTCAACACTCTTGCCGACAAAAAGCAGGTGATAATGTTCCAGAACCGTCGTGGATTCGCACCTGTGGTGGTATGCGACCAATGTGGCTGGACCCCGAAATGTCAGAATTGCGACGTCTCATTGGTTTATCATAAAAATCTTGCCCTCCTCCGCTGCCATTATTGTGGTTTTACCAGAACACTACCACAATTGTGCCCGGCATGCGGTCAGAACGGTATACGTATTTTCGGATATGGCACCGAGCGTATCGCCGAAGAGCTACATGAAGAATTTCAAGGATACAGAGTCGCCCGCATGGATCTCGACACTACCCGCAATAAAGATGCTTATCAGGAGATAATTGAAGAATTTGCACGACATGAGACGGATATACTTGTAGGCACACAGATGGTGTCGAAAGGGCTCGATTTCGGAGATGTGAGAACGGTAGGTGTACTTAATGCCGACACATTGCTCAACTTCCCCGATTTCAGAAGCAACGAACGTGCATACAACATGCTCGAACAGGTTGCCGGACGTGCCGGACGCCGCAAAGAAAAAGGATCCGTAGTGATCCAGACTGTCAATCCGGACCATGAAGTCCTTAAATATGTAAAGGCACACGACTACGATTCATACTATAAGGCAGAGATCAAAGACCGTGCGAAATTCGCCTATCCTCCCTTCACAAAAGTGATCAACACCTATCTGAAAAACAAAGATGCCGTGGCTTGCGACCATGCAGCCGTGACACTGGCAAAGGCAATGCGTCAGGTGTTCGGAGAAAGAGTGTTGGGACCTGAAAAACCATTTGTTTCCCGTGTGGCAACATGGTATCTCCAATCCATAATGCTGAAAGTAGAGGCGGGAGCCTCAATGAAAAAAGTGAAAGATCTTCTCCGTCAGATCACCGCCTCCATAGCCGCAGACCCGGCAATACGCACCTCCCAGATCTACTACGACGTCGATCCCGTATAAATTCAATCGTTAGTCAACTGGTTCTTTTGCTCCATATTTCATTGAGTCCTTGTGTCCTTATGTTCTTATGTTCAATATCCCATTTTATCCCTTAACCTTTTGTCCTTTTGTCCTTATGTTCCAAAGCTCACACCAAAATTTTCATTAATGTTTTACGTTTATTCCATAGATATCCTAAAACTCTTCTACAAATGTACGAAATAATCCACGATTTTCTCTCCTCATTCCTTTCTGAAAACATTGCGCAAATGGCGTTTGCACCCGTCACATTAGCAACAATTGCCATTCTTGCTTATCTTGCCTATCTCTTTTGCCACAGCGTGGTGGCGATGATTGTAAGAATCATCACCAGGCGTACCGTCAGCACCTGGGACGACGATCTGTTCAACGACCGTCTCATGAAAGCGTTCTCCCAACTTGCACCGGCAATTCTGGTGGCTTATCTTCTGCCCGATGCCTTCAATGAAGAAGGGAAAGTATATACCTGGCTCACCAAGCTGACAGAATTTTACATAGTCTGGGCTTTCGTGCATCTTGCCAACAGATTCCTGCAGAACCTGTACGATGCTTTCGACAAAAGAAAAAAATACAAAATACACACTCTAAGGGGCGTGTTCCAGATTCTCAAACTTCTTTTCATCTGTGTGGGAGTCATCATCGGCATAAGTATCCTCTTCGACAAGAGTCCGATTGCCATTCTGACCGCGTTCGGAGCATCCGCCGCCGTCCTCATGCTGGTATTCAAGGACACGATTCTCGGACTTGTGGCAGGTGTACAGCTCACCGCCAACGACATGCTCAAGAAAGGGGATTGGATTGTAGTATCCAAATCAGGTGCGAACGGAGAAGTGATCGACGTATCGCTCACAACGGTAAAAATCCGAAACTGGGACAACTCCGTTACAACCGTACCCCCATATACCCTTGTCAGTGAATCGTTCCAGAATTTCAAACCCATGCAGCAATCCGGAGGCAGACGCGTGATGCGCTCTGTCTTCATCGATATAAACTCCATAAGATTCTGCACTCCGCGCCAACTCTCTGAACTGAAGGACAAAGGATGGCTTACAGAAGAAGACACCGACAAAGCGGGGCACACCGTAAACATCGGACTTCTCCGACGGTATCTTGAACGCTATCTTGCCTCTCATCCGGATGTCGAGACAAGAATGACCCATATGGTCAGACAATTGCAGCCGACTCCCCAGGGCATACCGCTTGAACTTTATTTCTTCACCAACACCACCGAGTGGGTGGCATACGAACATATCCAGTCAGACATTTTCAACCATGTCTACGCTGTGGTACAGGAATTCGGGCTGTCGATATATCAGGCTCCTTCAGGCTCCGATGTATCATCCCTCTCCCCTCGTTCCCTGACATCATAAAAATGTTGATGCGGTTGTGAAAAACAGGGTTGCATATCTGAGGCATATTTTGTAATTTCGCGCATCAAAGCCGAACTCATCAAGTCTGCGGTACATACATTAATACCCGGATGCACATGAGCCGGTATCTGACAACAGATATCAACCTTTGTAGAACACAGTCCATACATGGAGAACACAGATCATACCATCTGTTCCACAACATGGGCATTGACATGACCGACATGCATAATACCGGAATTGACACTATACATGACGAATTCGACAGGTGCCATTTATGGCATCCGTACACATCGACACACAATCCGTTGCCAACTTATGTTGTAGACCACGCCGACGGAGCAGAGATAGTCCTTGCCGACGGCACTCGCCTGATCGACGGGATGTCATCATGGTGGTGCGTGATACATGGATACAACCATCCGGTATTAAACAAGGCAATCACCGATCAGATCGCAAAAATGAGTCATGTGATGTTCGGAGGTTTCACCCACCGCCCGGCGATAGAACTCGGTAAACTTCTGCTTTCCATCCTTCCTCCCTCCATGAACCACATATTTTATGCTGATTCAGGCAGTGTGGCTACCGAAGTGGCTATGAAGATGGCGGTGCAGGCACAAAACAATCACAAACGTACCAATTTCGCCACAATTCGTTCCGGATACCATGGTGATACCTGGAATGCGATGTCGGTATGCGATCCGGTGACCGGCATGCATGGCGCATTCGGTCCGGCTCTCCCGATAAGATTCTTTGCTGAAGCTCCCACATGCCGTTTCGATGATGAATGGGATCCGAAATCATTCGAACCGATGCAAAAAATCCTTGATGATCACTCAGATGAAATCGCTGCGGTAATCCTCGAACCTGTAGTACAAGGTGCCGGTGGAATGAGATTCTATCATCCCCGTTACCTTCGAGAACTCCGCCGGGCATGCGATGAAAAGGGAGTGCTTCTTATCTTCGATGAAATCGCAACAGGATTCGGACGCACCGGTAAACTGTTCGCGTGGGAACACGCCGGCGTAGAACCGGACATAATGCTTTTGGGTAAAGCCATCACCGGCGGCTATATGACATTCTCCGCCATAGCCGCTTCCGCAAAAGTGGCGGACATGATCTCTTCCGGAGAAGCGGGAGTAATGATGCACGGTCCGACATTCATGGGGAATCCTCTCGCATGTTCTGTGGCATTGGCTGCAATAAGACTCCTTCTTAATTCTCCATGGCAGGAGAGGATAAAACGTATTGAATCCATTATGAAAGAGCGGCTTGCCCCGGCGCAAAAACTACCGAACGTCAGGGATGTGCGCGTGTTGGGCGGAATTGGCGTTATAGAGGTTGATCAATACGTAGATTGCGGAGAGTTTCAGAAAAGATGCGTGAAAGAGGGAGTCTGGATCCGACCTTTTGGCCACAACTGCTATATCATGCCGCCATATATGGCGGTCAGCGACGAACAGGTTGAAAAATTGTGCGACGCACTGATAAAGTTAGTAAAAGAAATGCCATGCCGGGAATAAGTGATATATTGTCATCTCTTGAAAGAGAACACCGTCTCCGACATATACCCCTGATCACTGAGACAGAAATTCTTGACCTTTCATCCAACGATTACCTGTCGTTAGGCTCACGATGTGAAGAATTCCGGGAGGAATTTCTCGACCGGTTTTCCGATGCCCCATTCTCTTCTTCCGCATCACGTCTCCTTTCCTTAAAACAGAAATATCATAATGCGTTTGAGGAATATCTTGAGTCGCTATATGGCAAACCGGCTCTTCATTTCAATTCCGGCTACCACGCCAATGTGGGATGTATAGGGGCGTTGACCATACCGTCCACACTCTTTGTATGCGACAAACTTATCCATGCCTCTATAGTTGACGGACTGCGCATTGCCGGAAGCACATTCAAACGTTTCCCTCACAACGATACGGCGAAACTGCAAAAAATTGTAGAAAAGGAATCCTCACGTTTCGAGAACATAGTGATCGTAGTGGAGTCGATCTACAGCATGGATGGCGACATAGCCCCTCTTCGTGAGTTGGTATCGTTAAAAAAACTATACCCCAATATCATTCTCTATGTTGACGAGGCTCACGCTTTCGGAGTCTGCGGTCCCAGGGGACTTGGCATATCCGAACAACTTGGACTGATCGATGACATAGACATCATCATAGGCACATTAGGAAAGGCAGCCGCTTCCGCCGGAGCTTTTGCCGTTTGCTCTTCAGAAATAAAATCTCTCCTTATCAATTGCGCGCGTCCGTTTATATTCTCGACAGCCCTACCTCCGGCAAACGTGGCATGGAGTATGCTGATGATAGAGAAAATCGTCGGTATGCAGGACGCACGCATACGCCTTGCAGATCTTTCGAAAGAATTTTCAGACAGACTTGAAGCGATATCCGGCAAACCGACCGGATCATCAACCCAGATAATCCCCTATCTTACAGGAAATGCGGAAAACGCGCTTGCAATAGCAGCCAAAATGCGGGAAAACGGGATCATCGCCCTGCCGATCCGTCGCCCGACAGTGCCTCCGGGAGGCGAAAGAATCCGGTTTTCTTTAGGCGCCGACATGAATATTGAGCAGTTGCTACCTGTATTTGAAATCTTGAATGGTATGAATCTATGAAGATCGAATGGCTAAATAAATCCGGTTCTGTACGGTTGATACTAATTTTCGCAGGATGGTCGACCGACGGCTTGTTTTATTCCCACATCAGACTTGAGGGATGGGACGTGGCTGTAGTTTCCGGTTATTCCGACCTGTCATTCCCCTCAGGAATACTTGACGGCTATAACACGATAGCTGTCTTTGCCTGGTCTATGGGTGTATATGCAGCATCCCGGGTGCTGAAACCCGGTCAGGTGGCTATCGCCGTCGCCGTAAACGGTACTGAATTCCCGGTTCATGATAATTTCGGAATACCTTGCGACATATTTGAAGGCACTGCCATGTCTCTTTCCGACCGTAATCTGACAAAGTTCAGAAAAAGAGTTGCAGGCAGGACATACGAATCTATTAAAGATCTTTTTGATTCCTCCCGTGCAGATATTGACCGGCTTAAGAATGAATTGAATTTCATTGTCAGCCAAAAACCGACATACACGCAAGGCTCTTTCCGCTGGCATAGAATATATGCGTCGGATGAAGACCGTATATTTCCATACGAGTCACAGATAGGCGCCTGGCTGGAAAATCCTTTCCATCCCGAAATCGTCACCCTTCACTCTCCCCATTATGTGGATCTTTTTCCTATAATCAAAGGGATTCTTCCTTCAGGGAAAAAGATTGGCGAACGGTTTCGCAAAGCCATCCCTACATATGATGCGCAGGCTTCCGCACAAAAGACTATAGCAAAAAGGCTTACAGAACTTTCGCCGGAATCAGGGCTCGACAATATCGTTGAGATCGGACCTGGGACCGGACTGTTTACGAGAATGATCTCAAGAAAATGCAAGCCGAAAAAAATGATATGCGTAGATCTTTACGAACTTGATCCTTTCAAAGTCGCTCCTTGTGAGGAATACCATATCGGCGATGCCGAAGCGTGGATTGAAAACGCCGCCTTAGATCAACCTGCATCTTTGGATGCCATTGTATCCGCTTCCGCAATACAATGGTTTGCCGATCCACACAGATTCATTAAGAACGCGGCACGCCTTTTAAAGCCCGGCGGCATCCTTCTATGCTCCACATTTCTTCCGGGCAATCTTTCAGAACTCAAAGAGATATCCCCTTACGGTCTGCTTTATCGCAAACGCGAAGAGATTGAAGAGATGCTTAAAGAATTTTTTACCGATGTCAATTTATCTGACGAATCTCTTCCCTTATCTTTCAGTTCGTCAAGAGAGACATTGCTTCACCTCAGCCACACCGGAGTCGGAGGAAGCTCTTCCTCCGGTATTCCTCTACATGAGCTTCTGAAGATTTTGCCTCCACGCCTCACTTACCGTCCGCTTTTTATAAAAGCAACCTTATGAACATCTATATCAACTAAACATAATACCTTTTTTCAAAACCCATGATTACCACACTTCTAATCATCTTCATTGTAGGCTATATCCTGATAGCCTCCGAACACCTTCTCGGTGTCAACAAAGCCACCTTCGCGCTCATTATGTGCGCGCTCCTCTGGGCGGTATACTCCCTTTGCGGTCATGATCCCAACATCTCAACCGATATGGTGGAGGCTTTGGGCGATACCTGCGAGATCGTCGTATTCCTAATTGGAGCGATGACGATCGTGGAGCTTATAGACCGCTACGGCGGATTCAAGATCATGATCGACAAGATCCATGCGTCAAACAAACGCAATCTTATGTGGATTCTCGCATTCGTGGCGTTCTTCCTGTCGGCGGTACTTGACAATATGACCACCACCATCATCATGGTCATGATGCTGCGCCGTATGCTCAGCGACCAGAAAGAACGTTGGACATTTGCTTGCATCATCGTACTTGCCGCCAACGCAGGGGGCGCATGGTCTCCTATCGGCGACATCACGACCATAATGCTCTGGATGAAGAATTATGTCTCTTCCGTTGACCTTATCGTCAACCTGCTGATCCCGTCGCTTGTCTCTGTGATCGTGCCCGTCTTTATCGCGAGCAGGATGATTCCCGCAGCCCCTATGGAACCGCGCAACCATCAGGACACCCGAATCGGTTATGATCTGTCAAAAGAACATCCCTCGATCTCAAGACTCGTGCTGTGGTGCGGCGTGGCGGGACTTCTTTTCGTACCCGTTTTCAAAGCTACCACTCACCTCGCCCCATATATGGGCATTCTTTTCTCTCTCGGCGTCCTGTGGCTCATGACAGAAATACTCGTCCACCATTACCGCCTGGACGGTAAAATCGAGGGGCGTATATCCCAGGTGATGCGCAACATCGACATGTCTACAATCCTTTTCTTCTTAGGTATACTTATGGCGGTGTCTGCCCTCAGTCAGGCGGGAATCCTTGGAGAACTCGCGTCATGGCTCAACGAGACATTCCACAATGTATACGCCATAAACGGAATCATCGGCATACTATCTTCGATCGTTGACAACGTGCCTCTTGTGGCGGCATGTATGGAAATGTATCCTGTCGCCAACGATGCACTTATAGCCGCGTCCGCCGACCCCGCTTACACGGCTTTATTCGTAGAGGACGGTCTTTTCTGGCATTTGCTCACTTTCTGCGCCGGAGTTGGAGGAAGCATGCTGATAATAGGCTCCGCAGCCGGTGTCGTCGCCATGGGTATCGAGAAAATACCTTTCATGTGGTATTTGAAAAGAATCACATGGCTTGCCTTCATCGGTTATATCTCGGGCATGGCTGTGATTTGGCTTGAGGCAAGCATCCTGAACATATAATGATCAAAACGATAAAATGGAAGAGTCGGTATGTCCGGTGTTCGCCAGACATACCGACTCTTTTATTTTATCGTTTTGACTGTATTTTTACCAATCAGATTTCTGCCTCGGCTTTATTGCGGGATGAAACCATGAGCCAGAAGGCTACGGCAAGAGCGGCTCCGACAAGCGGACCCACCACCATTATCCAGAAATCAGGCCATGCATTCGGTGAAAACAACGCGGGACCAAAGCTTCGGGCAGGATTCACTGAACAGTTGTCTACCGGAATACCCACGATATTGACAAGACCGAGACCGATGCCTATGGCAAGTCCGGCAAACTTGCCGAATCCTTTCTTTGCATCTGTTGCGCCAATCACAATAAAAACAAAAAACATGGTAAGCAAAATCTCCGTAAACAACGCCATGCCCTGACTCACTCCGGGCTGACAGACATTTGTAGCAAGATAATTGCCTGATGATGCTGTTATACCGCCATAACTGAATGCCTCTCCACCCATCTCGAAAAGCCAGAAAAGGAAGGCGGCGCCTACTGCCGCCCCGAGAAGCTGAGCTATGACATACATGATAAATTCCTTGAAACTCATCCTGCCGGCGATCAACATCGCGAAAGACACCGCAGGATTCACATGACATCCCGAAATATTGCCTATACAGTAGCACAGGCATATCAGAACAAGGCCGAAACAGAGGCCTATGCCCAATCCTCCGATAGAAGGACCCGCGAGGACGGCACTGCCGCAGGCGAGGAGCACCAGAAACATAGTTCCGAAAAACTCAGCATAAAATTTTTTCATAAGTGTAAATTTATTAATTTGTCTATAGGGTTGCATGATACTACGAAGTACCGCCACTCCCTTAAAAAACAACATAATCCGTTTTTAGGTTTCAATAATCATACATTTTGCTTCAATAAAATGGCGAAAGCAACATCAAGCTGCCGCTATAATCAGTGGCAGCAAATCCGGATGCAACATTGACAAAAACGGACACAAAAAAAGAGGAACGCTTTCATGACGTTCCTCTTTCTTTTGGTGTATAGTCAATACTTATGTATTACTTGCGCAGATCTTCCTCTGTTTTGCTCAACTCGGGATCCTGACCCCAGTTCTGCTGAGAAAGACGTTTGTAGTTGTTGTAACGCCAGCGGGCGTTGTCCTGAGCCGCCTGGAAAAGCTCTCCTGCCGCCTCCGGCTGCATCTTGAAGAGCGATGCGAAACGAACCTCACCCTTGAGGAAATCCTGGAATTTGCTCCAGTCCGGCTCCTTGCTGTCAAGAGAGAACGGATTCTGACCCTCAGCCTCAAGTGCGGGATTGTAGCGCCACAGATGCCAGTAGCCACATTCAACAGCCTTTCTCTCTTCTTCCTGTGCCCTGCCCATACCGGACTTAAGACCGTGGTTGATACAAGGTGAGTAAGCGATGATCAGAGAAGGTCCGTCGTAAGCTTCCGCCTCACGGATAGCTTTGAGCGTCTGGGCATTGTCAGCACCCATTGCAACCTGTGCCACATATACATAGCCATAGGTTGTTGCGATAAGTCCAAGATCTTTCTTGCGGATACGTTTGCCTGCGGCAGCAAATTTGGCGATAGCCGCGATAGGAGTAGATTTGGATGACTGACCGCCAGTGTTTGAATACACCTCGGTGTCAAGTACGAGGATATTTACATTCTTCCCGGAAGCGATCACATGGTCAAGACCACCGAAACCGATATCATAGCTTGCGCCGTCACCGCCGATGATCCAGTGGCTTCTCTTCGGGAGATAGTGGGCGAGCTCGACAATCTGACGTGACATCTCACATCCTGCCTCCGCACCTTTCTCAGCCTCGGCAAGGAAAGCGGCACCTTTCTCACGTGAAAGAGCTGCATCCTCACGCACTTCAAGCCATGCGGCTGCCGCTGCCTTGAAGCTTTCAGGAGCATCTGAAGCGGCGATCTTCGCACATGTATCTTCAAGACGCGCGCGCATCTTTTCATATGCGATGTTCATGCCGAGACCGAACTCACAGAAGTCCTCGAACAATGAGTTTGCCCATGCAGGTCCGTTGCCATTCTCGTCAGTGCAATACGGAGTGGAAGGTACAGAACCTGAATAGATTGAAGAACAGCCGGTAGCGTTAGCCACGATCTCGTGATTTCCATAAAGCTGTGTGATGAGTTTCACATATGGAGTTTCGCCACAACCGGAGCATGCACCGGAGAACTCAAAGAGAGGAGTGGAGAACTGACTGTTCTTCACATTCGCTTTGATATCCACAAGCTTGCTCTTGGATGATACGTTCTTCACGCAGTAATCCCAATTTGCCTGCTCTGAAAGCTGACCCTCTTCATGAACCATGGCGAGAGCCTTGTTGCCCTTCTTGCCGGGACATACATCGACACAGTTGCCGCAACCAAGACAGTCAAGGACGTCAACCTGCTGTACGAAACGCATGCCGGGGAACATCTTGCCGATAGCCGGGATAGAATGTTCTTCTCCGAACGGAGCCGCCTGCATCTCAGCCTCATCAAGTACGAACGGACGTATCGCTGCGTGAGGACATACGAATGAACACTTGTTACACTGTATACAGTTCTCCGGATTCCACTCCGGAACGAATGCCGCAACACCACGTTTTTCGTAACGCGCTGTCTCCTGAGGCCATGTTCCGTCTGCATTGTTCTTGAAAGTGGAAACGGGGAGAAGGTCTCCGTCCTGTGCATTGATCGGGAGAACGACATTAGTCACAAACTCCGGCGCATCTATCTTGGCTGTCTCCTCGTCAGGAAGGTTAGCCCATGACGGATCCACATCAAGTTTCTTGTACTCTCCGCCACGGTCAACCGCAGCATAGTTCATGTTGACGATGTTCTCACCCTTCTTGCCATAAGACTTGACGATGAACTTCTTCATCTGCTCGATGGCGAGATCAACGGGAATAACCTCCGTGATACGGAAGAAGGCGCTCTGGAGAATGGTGTTGGTACGGTTGCCGAGACCGATCTCCTGTGCGATCTTTGACGCGTTGATGTAATATACGGTGATATTGTTGGTGGCAAAAAGTTTCTTTACCTTATTGGGAAGGTTTTTCGCAAGCTCCTCACCCTCCCAGATAGTGTTGAGAAGGAATGTTCCGTTGGGCTGAAGTCCGCGTGTCACATCATACATGTGAAGGTATGCCTGAACGTGGCATGCCACGAAATTAGGTGTGGTCACAAGATATGTGGAACGTATCGGCTCGTCACCGAAACGGAGATGCGAGCAAGTGAAACCGCCTGATTTCTTGGAGTCATAAGAGAAGTATGCCTGGCAGTATTTATCGGTATTGTCACCGATAATCTTTACTGAATTCTTGTTGGCGCCTACAGTACCGTCAGCACCAAGACCGAAGAATTTTGCCTGGAACATACCTTTGCCGCCGACACTGATCTCCGGCAGGATCGGGAGAGAAAGGAATGTCAGATCGTCTTCTATGCCGACTGTGAAACCATGTTTCGGCTGAGGAAGAGAAAGATTCTCGTATACTGAAAGGATCTGCGAGGGAGTTGTGTCTTTCGAGCTCAGACCATAACGGCCGCCAACTATCACAGGTGCGTTTTCTTTCCCTGCGAAGCATTCCACTACATCAAGATACAGTGGCTCTCCGTTAGCTCCGGGTTCTTTTGTACGGTCAAGCACAGCGATACGCTTTGCTGTAGCCGGAACTGCGGCAAGGAAATGCTTTGCTGAGAACGGGCGATAGAGATGCACTGTCACAAGTCCGACTTTCTCCCCTTTTGCACGGAGAGGGTCGATTGTCTCGCGGATACACTCCGAAACACTGCCCATAGCTATGATCACACGCTCAGCCTCGGGATCTCCGTAATAATCGAAAAGTCCATAGTTTCTGCCGGTGATCTTGGAAACTTCCTTCATGTAGTTCTCCACAATCTCGGGAACCGCGTCATAATATGCGTTGCATGCCTCACGATGCTGGAAGAATACATCGGGGTTCTCAGCCATACCGCGAGCCACCGGTTTGTCGGGATTGAGGGCGCGCTTACGGAAATCGGCAAGCGCCTCACGGTCGATAAGAGGAGCGAGATCATCCTGATCTATAGCCTCTATCTTCTGAATCTCATGAGAAGTACGGAAACCGTCAAAGAAATTTACAAACGGGATGCGGCTCTTGATTGTAGAGAGATGAGCCACGGCTGCAAGATCCATTACCTCCTGCACGGAGCTTTCTGCAAGCATGGCGAAACCTGTCTGACGGCACGCCATCACGTCCTGGTGATCACCAAAGATGCTGAGCGCGTGTGAAGCGAGCGTACGGGCTGAAACATGGAAGACACAGGGAAGGAGCTCACCGGCGATCTTATACATGTTGGGAATCATCAGCAACAGACCCTGTGATGCCGTATAGGTAGTGGTGAGTGCGCCTGCCTGAAGTGAACCGTGAACGGCACCTGCAGCGCCCGCCTCGCTCTGCATCTCCTGCACGAGCACTGTCTCTCCAAAAATATTTTTCCTGCCTGCTGCCGACCAGTCATCGACATATTCTGCCATCGTTGACGACGGTGTGATCGGGTAGATAGCCGCAACTTCAGTAAACATGTAACTGATATGTGCAGCAGCCTGATTACCGTCGCAAGTCAGGAATTGCTTTGCTTTGCTCATAGTTATAAACAGTTATTTAATGTTGAGATATTTTTGTCTAAATAATATAATGATGCTTAAAAATCGCGCTTTACAATCTTTAATACCTTGAACGCTTGCTTTAAAATCTCTTTCAAGCATTCGTTACGGATTGCAAAGATAACGATTCTACGGCATTTTTTCAAATTTTAGTCTGATGTATTTAAAACATCATACACTTTGCAACAATAAAACCCACCCATTCACCATTCATCACTTGAAATTAATAGCAATTTGACACCAATGGCTATTATTCCAGAAGACTGATACGGCGCTTTTCCCTCTTCAGTTTTTTACCGGATACCGTCGCGAGCAAACCATTAACCGCATTTGCTCTGACAGCCACAATAGAATAATGGTCAAATACATTTATCTTGCCTATGTCGCACGAGCCGAGACCACCTTCTTTGATTAAAAAACCTAAAATATCACCACGTGACACCTTTTCCCGTTTTCCTGCCGATATATAAAGAGAGACGTAATCTGATCTGAGGTTTGATCCGGTCGATCCGGATAGAGGCAAAGCATCGTCAAAAGACACAAATTCCCGCACTTCCTCTCCGGGACCTACCAACACATAGACATCTCCCTCTTTATCCACTCGGGCGGTTCTGCCGTTCCTATGAGTATACGCCTCGCCGGTAAGAGGCTGATGATAATGTATGACTGAAGCCACTTTCTCTATATCAAGGCCGCGGGCGGCAAGATCAGTAGCCACAAGCACCGGACGGCTCCCGTTGTTGAAAAGGGCAAGGGCGGTTTCACGCTCGCGCTGGTCAAGCGCGCCATGATACAATACTGCGGAAACTTTCTTATTTTTCAGAAATTCAACTACCCTCTCTGCACTTTCCCGATGATTTACAAAGATTATACTTTTCTGAAGACCCGTCCCGGCGTTGATTGTATGAAGAAGATTCAGAAGTGAGTCAAGTTTGTCTTTACCGTCTGAATCAACTCTATGCACTGTCATTCTGGAATGTAATTCGCGATTTTTGTCAAGAAAGTCCATTGTGACAGGAGATGTCAGATTCAGAAAATCCGGAAGCGTGTCGCAAGGGGTAGCGGATGTAAGGAGATAGCGGCTTACGTTTTTCATTCTTTTCACGATCTTCCCCATCTCTTCATCAAATCCTAATTCAAGGGATTTGTCAAACTCATCAAGCACAAGGATTCTCACAGGGAGGAGATCAATGTTTCTCCTTACAGCATGATCCAGAAGTCTGCCGGGGGTAGAGACCACGATATCAGGCACGACCTTGAGGCTGTTGACTTCATCCTCCACATTATGACCGCCGTAAAGAGCTACAACCCTGAACTCGTGTGCCACTTCTTTCATAACTCCGGCGATCTGCACCACAAGTTCTCGCGACGGCGCTATGACCAAACACTGCACCCTTCCTGTCGAAGGTTTCAGCATCTTCATTACCGGCAATGTGAACGCGAGCGTCTTGCCGCTTCCCGTGGGCGACAACAAGATGATGTCGTGAGGTTCCGACGCCGACGCCATCATTTTCTTTTGCATTTCATTGAGTTCCTCTATGCCGAGCCTGTCTTTTACCGCAGGCAAAAATTCTTTTTCTCTCATCTCCAATATTTATTCTCCGGACATGTTCGATATTCCGGATTGACACGGTGTCATAAGCGGCTGCAAGAAATCCATGATTCAAGTGCTAATCCACAACCGGATGTCACGACACCTAAAAATATAACAATCAAGACCTCAACCTCATTACAGATTTGACATTACTTAAGAATCTTTATCGTATTATGAAATCTGCGACCAGTCTACTGTCTTGGAAAATCTCAACCTCAGCTCACCCGCAAGCACCGGAACGGTCTCGCGCCGAACAATTATCGGTGCCGGATCTCCCGGACCGGGAAGAGTGGCGCTGCAACCCGGCGCCAACAAGGAAGGCGTACCCCTGAGAACTGCAAGCGCCGCCTCCCGCGCCCTCGTAAGGATCTGTCCGTCTTTTGTAAGATCGGCTACCTTAAGGTTGAATGCAATACCGCTCTGCTGCGTCCCTTCCATATCGCCGGGTCCCCGGATCTTCATGTCTGCTTCCGAAATAAGAAACCCGTCGGTGGTCTCTGTCATTATAGACAACCGCTTTTTCGTATCCGCGCCTGACTTGACCTTGCCCATCAGCACACAATAGCTCTGGTCTGCGCCTCTGCCCACTCTTCCTCTCAGCTGGTGAAGCTGCGACAACCCGAAACGTTCCGCGTTCTCAATGATCATGACTGAAGCGTTAGGCACATTGACACCGACCTCTATCACTGTGGTCGCCACCATTATCCTCGCCTCCCCCTTGACAAAAAGATTCATCTGATAGTCTTTCGCCTCCGGTTTCATCTTCCCGTGGACAAAGCACACCCGATAGCCGTGGAACGTGTCGCATGTGCGACGATACCCCTCCTCCAGACTCTTTAATTCCAACTTTTCATTTTCCGAAATCAACGGATATACAATATAAATCTGCCTCCCTTCCCTGAGCTGGCTATAGATCAGACGGTCTACCTCCAGCCGGTTCGAATCGTAACGGAGAAGCGTCGTGATCGGTTTTCTGCCGGGAGGAAGTTCGTCTATGACAGAGACATCAAGATCTCCGTAAACCGTCATAGCCAATGTTCGCGGAATCGGCGTGGCGGTCATTACCAGAACATGCGGCACCCTTTCATCCTTATGCCACAGTTTCCCCCGCTGTGCGACTCCGAATCTGTGCTGCTCGTCAATTACCGTAAGTCCCAACAGATTGAACCGTACGTTGTCTTCTATCAAGGCATGAGTACCTACTATTATATCAATATCTCCGGATTGCAGTCCTTCATGAATCTCCCGTCTGGCTGCCGCCCGGGTGCTGCCGGTCAGAAGAGCCACCCTTACACCTATCGGTTCAGCCCATTGCTTTATCGAAGCATAGTGCTGCTGCGCCAATATTTCAGTAGGCGCCATCATCGCTGCCTGACATCCGTTGTCTACCGCCATGAGCATCGACATGAACGCCACCATCGTCTTTCCCGACCCTACATCTCCCTGAAGCAGACGGTTCATCTGTCTCCCCGTCTTCATGTCAGCCCTTATTTCCTTAAGCACCCTTTTCTGAGCGCCTGTAAGCTGGAACGGGAGCACGTTGTAATAAAATCCGTTGAACTTCTCCCCTATCTTGGAAAACACATATCCCGGATTCTTAGAACCGCGCTCCATCGAATAACGCAAGATATGCGCCTCCACATAAAAAAGCTCTTCAAACTTCATCCTCTCGGTGGCTTTTTGCAGTTTCTGCGCGTTATCCGGAAAATGCATCTGGCGCAACGCCTCTTTAAGAGGCATGAGGTTATAACGCGCCACAACCTCCTCAGGCAATATTTCCGGCAATGTGGAGAATCCTTTGTGGGATATGACATTTGCGACAAGGGTCTGAAGCAGTCTTGTGGAATATCCTTTCTTTCGCATGGTCTCGGTCAGGGAATATACACCCCGGAAACCTGTGGGCGGCTTTGCCGGATCATACTCCTCTACTTCCGGATGGGCTATGGAGTAGGCGTTGCGGAAAAAATTTGGTTTACCGAAGATCACATATTCCACTCCGGGCTTATAGGCGGTGGAAAATGTTTTGATTCTGGAAAACCATACAGTCTCCATCATCCTCCTTCCGTCTGTAAATATTCCTATCAGTCTCTGTCTCGCCCCTTCCCCCTCGACCGTGAAACTGACGAACCTCCCTTTGATCTGCAACGCGGGCAGATCGCTTCCCTGCAGTTCCCCTATGGAATAAAAACGGCTACGGTCTATATGGCGGTAGGGGAAATAATACAGGAGGTCCCGGAACGTGGCTATACCCAGTTCCGATGCAAGAACCTTGGAACGGGATTCCCCCACCCCTTTCAGAAATTTTATATCCGTGTCAAGAAACTGCGTCATCACATATACCTAAAGATTCTGGTGTAATTTCACGCCGAAAACATATCAACCTCTTGAGGAAAGCCTCAACGAAGCTATCTCGAGATCTCCGGGATTGGTGACCTTCATATTTTCGGGACTGCCCTCGAATATAGCCGTGGTCCATCCGGCGGCTTCGGTGGCAGAGGCATCATCTGTAAATATCTTGCCGGGCATACTCCCATATGCCCCTTTCAGCACCGAAGATCTGAAAACCTGTGGTGTCTGTACAGCCAGATATTCCGCCCGGTCGACAGCAACACTGCCCGCTTCCGTAATCTTTCTCAAAGAGTCAGTCACCGGTATAGCCGGCACCGCCGCCCCGAACTTCTCTCCTGCCTCCCATCCCCGTCGGATCAGGTCAAGCGGGACAAGCGGACGCGCCGCGTCATGCACCGCGATGAGAGCGTCATCAGGATCGTCTATCTCCGCGATCCCATTCACTACAGATTCCGTCCGTGAACCGCCTCCCCCGACAACCTTATGCGGTATGCGCGACTCTTCCGGGAGCGACAAATGAAGATCGTTCCATTCTTTTATATAATCCGGATGCACCACGAGTATTATCTCTGTTGCCGGATCTGAATCTTTAAACGCTTTCATCGACCACCAGATCACAGGCATGCCGTTAAGATTCCGGAACTGCTTTGGCAGACCTCTCCCGAGACGTGAACCGGTGCCACCGGCGACTATGACTGCATATTTCTTTTTATCAGCACCCATCTTTGCATCTGTTTGAAATCTGAATAAAAAGCATAAGGCACCGTCAATCATGACCGGCGCCTTATGTCTGGTATCATATGTGTCATCACATGTTCATGCCACCGTCTACCTGGATCACCTGACCGGAGACATAGCTTGAAAGATCAGAGGCAAGGAAAGTTGCCACGTCAGCGATATCTTCAGGTTTACCGCCACGGCGCAGAGGAATCTTCTTGCACCATTCTTCACGCACGCTGTCGGGAAGGGCGGCTGTCATTGCGGTTTCGATAAAACCGGGGGCTATAGCGTTCGCACGTATGCCGCGAGAGCCGACTTCCTGCGCTATACTCTTTGCAAGAGCGATAAGACCCGCCTTGGAGGCTGCGTAATTCGCCTGCCCGGCGTTTCCATGGACACCTACGACAGATGCCATATTGATGATCGAGCCGGAACGCTGACGCATCATTATGGGGAGCACGGCATGGATAAAGTTGAATGCCGATTTAAGGTTCACTGCTATCACGGCATCCCACTGAGCCTCAGTCATACGCATCATGAGACCGTCTTTGGTTATACCTGCGTTATTGACAAGTACATCGATACTGCCGAAATCCTCCTTCACCTGGTTGACCACCTTTTCAGTCTCGGCATAGTCTGCCGCATTTGAGGCATATGCCTTGCATTCCACGCCAAAAGCCTTGATCTCCTCTTCAGTTTTCTTTCCGTTCTCATCGATCACAAGGTCTGTAAAAGCGATGTTGGCGCCTTCCTGCGCGAATTTGATAGCGATAGCCTTACCTATGCCGCGGGCGGCTCCGGTGATAAGGGCGGTTTTTCCTTCAAGCAATTTCATTATTATTGTGTTTTAATTTTTAAACAGTCATATTGTCAACGAAACTGATTCCGCTGATTTTGCCCGACTGCTTATTAGTTCATGTTTTTGAGGAGAGTTATTACGACAAGCGGTGCCGGTCACACAGCGTGTATTCTCTCAGAATTTCACTATGAAACAGCCGCATGAATATCCTCCTCCGAAAACCATCAGCGCGGCTTTGTCACCTTTCTTGAATTTATCAAGATTCTGAGTGAGCACAAGGGCGGCGGAAGCCGAGCCGGTATTGCCGAGGGTTTCTATGTTGTTTAGGAAATCGTCTATCGGTTTGTCAAGCTGATGTGCCACCTGCGCCACAATACGCCTGTTTGCCTGATGACATATCAGTTTGCTGAGATCCTCTATCTTAAGTCCTGTGTGACTGAGAGAATTTTTCAATGCGTATATCATATACTTGCAGGCATGCACAAACACGTCCCTGCCGTCGGGCATCATGATGCCTTCTTCTTTTGGACGCAGCTTGACACCCTCCGGACCCTTCCCGACGTTGCCAAGGCCTTCAGTAAAGATATCAAGGATCTCAATATCCGTGTCTGCCTCTTTTTCCTTGCTGACGAAAAAAGCGACGGCGGCGTCTCCCCAAAGATGTCCCGCCTTCGGATCATGTTCGTTGCTGTAATAAGTGTTGTGCTCAGGGCATATGAGAAGGGCTCGTTTCGCTTTCCCTGCGGCGAAATAACCCTCTATCACCTCAAGACCGTTTATGAAAGACGAGCACGCGGCAGACACATAGACCGCCTTGGCACCGGAAATGTCATAATGCTGTTGCGCGATATGAGCCGGGGTAGCCACCGTATCATATATCGAGTAGCAGGCAGCCACAATGAGATCCACATCCTTTATGTCGTAAGGCAGATTCTTCAAGGCATCCTCTATTGCCGCGAGAGCCATTGAATCGGATCCCTCCCCCGGAGCTGCCTTAGACCGGCTCGTGATGCCTGTTCGCTGTAGAATCCATCCCGGCTCAAGACCGTTGAGATTCTCGAAATAATCGTTTGTTATTCTTTCTGAGGGCACATAGTTGCCCATGGAATTTATATACATATGTTGAATTTTTCTTTTTAGAAGTCTGGGTTATTTTTTTATTGTCGCATCAGCAGGAAAGTATCAGCCGCAATGTCCGGCGCAACCTACCTCCGCCGTATTCCGTTCAGGATAAGATCCGCCACATAACGTTTAAGCAAGACCTTGTCGATACCTTCATCGGAAAGGTTGTCACGGATATACGGCACGTCAAGACCGTGGATCGCCTGGGTTATGATCACCGACATATGGTTGAGGTTGGGAATATCAAACACTCCCTGCTCCACCCCTTCCTGAAGGATGTCGCGCAACATGGCGGTCTCTTTGCGCGTGATGATCTTTCTCGCCCTGTCTACCTTCCTGACATCCCTGAAAAATCCGGCACGCAATGACCCGTTGCGCGAGACAATCTCCTTCATTGTCTCGAAACGGCACTCCACATATTCCATCAGCTTCTCCTCGGGAGACGATTGCCTCGCCACTATGTGGCGCAGACGGCTGAGCAACTGATCTGTCTCACTCTCTATGACGGCATTGAAAATGTCGCGCTTGCTCTTGAAATAGGTATAGATGGTGCGCCTCCCCTTGTCGGAAGCGGAGGCTATATCATTCATAGTGGTGTTTTCAACCCCCTTGCGGGCAAACAGCTGACGTGCCACCTCTATAAACTTGTCTCTGGTTTTCATCACCATATTTTCGGGAGTTTAAGAGTTAGACATGCTCCATTATATCTAAAAACGGCAGTACGGACAAATGCCGATTGCACACTTTTTAAATTATTGAGCAAATTTACTATTTTTTTTTGACTTCAAAGCCATTTTCAGCAACATTTTTCTTTTATGCAATTCATTGGCATAAAAGATCCCATACAGAAAGCACCCCCTAAACTCATATCCTACTGCCACTTATCTTCTGTTTTATATTTTTTAACATATTTATATGGCTAAAAATTTTGTCAGTTTCAAAAATAGACGTAACTTTGCACTCGAAATCACACCGCGGGGTGGAGCAGTGGTAGCTCGTTGGGCTCATAACCCAAAGGTCGTAGGTTCGAGTCCTGCCCCCGCCACCAACAAAGCCGGTTCCTTTGGAATCGGCTTTTTCTTTTTAACGACTTCTTTCCGATTCATAAAGAGGAAAATGGAGCCCATAATTATCTAATCTACAAGCAATGACACCGGTCTACGAAGATAACCATATAATTATTGTCAATAAAGTTCCCGGAGAAATCGTGCAGGGTGACAAAACCGGCGATACTCCCCTCTCGGAAATTATCAAGGCTTATTTAAAAGAAAAATATGCCAAACCAGGAAATGTTTTCTGCGGTGTGGTCCATCGTATAGACCGACCTGTCGGCGGACTCGTTATCTTTGCCAAGACCTCAAAGGCTCTCACGCGTCTGAATGATATGCTCCGGAAAGGGGACATTCACAAGACTTATTGGGCGCTCGTGGAAGGCAAACCTGACAAGAACGAAGACACGCTGAAGAATTATCTTGTCAGCGACGGCAGAATGAACAAGACTTTCATTGCCAAGGAGGGAACGCCTGACGCGAAAGAATCTATCTTGAAATATACCACAATTGCGGAAGGTGACCGCTACACCCTGCTCGAAATAAATCTTCTCACCGGCAGAAAGCATCAGATCCGCGCCCAGCTTTCAGGAATCGGACATCCCATAAAAGGTGACCTCAAATACGGGGCACGGAGAAGCAACCCCGACGGAGGAATCTCCCTCCTTGCCCGCAAGATCGAGTTCACCCATCCCGTTTCAAAACTACCGATCTCCGTTGAAGCCCCACTCCCGGACGAATTCAAAAAATTCCTCTAAATTCTTTAAACTAGCAAGTCCACATAAGACAGGCGGGAATGCGATATCGCATTCCCGCCTGTCTTATGTGGACTTGCCCCGTATATAGGCAAGAACCCGGATTTATACGAGTTCTTCCTCCATTACGTCTTCGAGGGAAACTGGAATGTCTTTGTTTACATTCTTAGAGCCGATGAGCGCATAGTAGAAGATGTAGACGAGCATGGCGAATACCAGCCAGTAGCTTGCCACATAACCTACTGAACGACCGATCCAGTCCTGAATGAAAGGCATGACGCCACCGCCTACAACCATTGTCATGAAAAGACCGGATGCCTTGGGAGTGTATTTACCCAGACCTTCTGTAGCAAGGTTGAAGATACCGCCCCACATCACTGATGTGCAGAGACCGCAAAGGAAGAGGAAGAGGGTCTTCATAGGCACCTCACCACTGGTGATGTTGAGGGCGTCGATACCCGGAGATTTGAATGTGATGTCTTCCGGAAGAAGGATGGCGATGAGCACGAGCACGATGGCTACGCCCGACGCGGTAAGGAGCTGCGCACGAGTTGAAACCTTGCCGCTGATCGCAGAACTTACCGAACGCCCGATAAGCATCATAAGCCAATAGAGTGCGGCAAGAGAACCTGCCACAGCCGCAGCGCCTTCAAAGCTTTCACGGCTGATCCATGCGTTCATTTCGCCTGGGATACCGATCTCGATACCGACATAGAAGAAGATCGCGATGATTCCAAGTGTGCAATGGCGGAATGAAAGCGGACTGTGCTCATATTTAACCTTACTCAGGTTAGCCTGGGGTTCCTGGATCTTAACGAAAGAGATAATGATGAATGCAAGCACGAAAATCACGATACCGGTGATCACGAGAGGTGCAACGGAAGCCATTGTAGTCTCCTTTGTGAGAGTGCCTACAAGCACACCCACAAACATCGGGGTCAATGTACCGGAAAGAGAGTTGAGCGCACCGCCTGTCTGGATAAGCTGGTTACCTTTGTTACCGCCGCCGCCAAGAAGGTTAAGCATCGGGTTAACCACAGTGTTGAGCATACATACACAGACACCGCAGACCAGGGCACCGAGAAGGTAGATGAAAAGATTGAGAGTGGTAGGATTCTCACCACCGATAACGATAACGTTGTCGCCGACAACGCTTGAAAGGAGCTGGATGCCAAGACCGATAGCACCGACAGCGAGAGCTATAAGTGCGGTTTTCTTATATCCATAGCGGATAAGCATGTTGCCCGCCGGAATACCCATGAAGAGGTAAGCCGTAAAGTTCATAAGGTTACCTGCCATACCTGCCCATTCGTATCTGAAGCCCCAGATATTGCCGAAGGGAGCAGCCATGTTGGTCACGAAAGAGATCATCGCGAAGATGAAGAACATCGTAACAATCGCGACAACTGGTCGCTTTTGGGTTGATTGTGTCATTTTAGCTGATTTTAAAGTTATTATTGTCGTTTTAATTGATTCGCTTTGACTGCGTTAAGGACTGTGTGAAAGACACGTCAGTAGTAATTTCTTATTTCAATACTCCCTTTCTCCAAATATTCTCGTGCCGATCCTCACTATGTTCGCACCCTCTTCCACCGCTATCTTCCAATCTCCGCTCATGCCCATCGAAAGAATATCGAATCCGCGGAGTCCGAGAGAAGTGTCGTCTGCTATCCGACGGTATATGGAGGCTATGCTGCGGAAATCTTCCCTGACACGGTCAATATCGTCTGTATTCGACGCCATGCCCATGATTCCACATATGTGGGTATTGGTCAGGTTCTCGAATTTCCTGTCAGAAAAATATTGCTGAAGTTCTTCAGGGTAAAAACCGAACTTGGTCTCCTCTTTCGCCACATGCACCTGCATCAATACCCGTGTCACCACTCCAGCCTTTGCAGATTCTCTGTCGATCAGATCAAGCAGTTTCTGGGAGTCGACACTTTCAATAAGTGAAGTTTTCCCTATTATCTGCTTTACCTTGTTTGTCTGAAGATGCCCTATGAAATGCCATCTTATGTCTGAAGGGAGCGACTTTTCCTTCTCAAGAAATTCCTGCACCCTGCTTTCTCCGAAACACCGCTGCCCGGCATCGTACGCCTCGGATATTATTGAAGCCGGATGAAATTTAGAAACAGCCACAAGCTCTACCCCGGCAGGAATTTCCGCAAGCACCTCCCTGAGATTGCCGGCAACATCTATATCCGTCATGCCTGTGAAGATGATTTTTCTGAAGACAGATCAAGCGGATAGACATCCATCAGGGGAGTCTCCACAATGGAAGCTATATCATAATCCGCCATTGTTCCTTTCATCCCTTCTTTAAAGCGGGACAATGCACCCTCGAGATCGGAAGCCTGGGTGAGTATGAAAGAGGCAGACTTTTTTTCAACACCGGATTTCTCATCCAATGTGATAAAATTAACCTTGACCATATAATATCTATCGGCACTGTCATCGAAAAAGATCTCTGATACTTTTGTCTTTTTCACTGCCGAAATTGAAAATTCCCCGGAGATGAACGGAGTCATTTCTTCTATTATGCGAGCCTCCGCCTCAGTGAATGTCAGGGCATCCACAAGATAAGGCTCGTTCACTTTCTTCACGGTTCCGTTTTCCATCATCTTGTCATAACGGACCTTGCATTCAAACCATAGTGCCATGGTATAAGTTATTATTGTTTGATTTGGAGTTATTTTATGAAGGATCATAAAGGATCCGGAAGGTGAAGTGAGCGGAATCATGCCCGTGACGGCAAGCTTTGCCGATGTGCAACAGTACTGCCTCCGTTTTCTTCAAACCGAACGCAAAGATAATCATTTTTCTCAAACCGTGAACAACAAAACCGACATTTGCCAATTTCTTTTTGAATTTTCCATTTTTTTCATAACCGATTTTTGACTCTCATTGTTATAATATCTATATTTGCAAACGATTCCTACATATCTGACAAATCATGTCTGCTTCAATTTCTTCATATGCACGGAAAATCTGGTTGCTTTACTACGACGGATTCCGGGAAATGACCATAGGAAAGACATTATGGGTCATAATTCTCGTGAAGCTGTTCATTTTCTTTATAGTAATCAAATTCCTGTTTTTTCCTGACATCCTTTCCAGAGATTACGACAATGACAATGAGCGCGCCGATCATGTGCGACACGAATTGATCGACAATCCCAGAAGATTTCATTCCCCTGAAAAACAATAAACCATAAAATACCAACCCACATGGATGATCTAATGACAGTAGTCGACTGGTCAAGATGGCAATTCGCACTCACCGCCATCTACCATTGGCTTTTCGTACCTCTCACCCTCGGGCTTTCCCTGATAGTAGCCGTCATGGAAAGTCTCTATCTGAAAACCAAATCAGGGAAATGGCTCGCCGCCACAAAATTCTGGATGACTCTTTTCGGCATTAATTTTGCCATAGGTGTGGCTACCGGATTGATTCTTGAATTCGAGTTCGGCACAAACTGGAGCAATTATTCCTGGTTCGTAGGCGATATATTCGGAGCCCCGCTCGCTATCGAAGGACTCGTGGCATTTTTTATGGAAGCCACATTCGTGGCTGTGATGTTCTTCGGATGGGGAAAAGTCAGCCCACGCTTCCACCTCGCATCCACCTGGCTCACCTGGCTCGGGGCTTCCATATCCGCATTGTGGATACTTGTGGCAAACGCCTGGATGCAATATCCCGTCGGCATGCAGTTCGACCCCGCACAGATGAGAAACGTAATGGACAACTTCTGGGCACTCTTCTCAGGAATCGCCGTCAACAAATATATGCACGCGGTATTTTCGGGATGGGCGCTGTCAGGTGTGTTCGTAATTGGAGTGAGCTGCTGGCTACTTATGAAGAAACGCAACCAGCCTTTTGCCTTGCGGTCTATCAAGGTCGGAGGCTGGATAGGTCTCGTCGGTCTCCTTCTCACGATGTGGACCGGTGACGGCTCCGCAGTGGAAGTCACTAAACACCAGCCCATGAAACTGGCAGCCATGGAAGGTCTCTATCATGGATCCACTTCTCAGAGCATCGTAGCCGCAGGCATTGTCAACCCCCACAAGACATGGGACAATGACGAAGACGAATATCTTTTTGACATAGCAATCCCCTACGGACTGTCTATTCTTGCCAAACATGATCCCTCTGCTTTTGTGCCGGGTATCGCCGATATCGTAAACGGCGTGGACATAAATGAAAACGGGGATACGGTCAACACTGTGAGCTATCAGGAACGCATACGCCTCGGTAAACTTTCACACGAGGCTCTCAGAGCATACGACATAGCCAGGGCAAGCCATGATGAAGACGCCATGGCGAAAGCCGCCGATGACCTGAAAGCTTATTATCCATACTTCGGATACGGATATTTTGACTCTGTCGATGAGGCTATCCCACCCGTGGCGGTAACATTTTATGCTTTCCGCGTGATGGTGATACTCGGAAGCTATTTTCTCCTGTTTTTCATTGTGGCACTTTTCGCAGCATACCGGAAGGATTGGCTGCAACGCCACAAATGGCTGCAATGGATCGCCATTGTTTCCGTTCCGTTCATGTGGCTCTGCTCCGAAGCAGGATGGATGGTGGCGGAAGTGGGACGACAGCCGTGGACGGTACAGGATCTTCTCCCGACTAAAGCGGCGATCTCGGAAATATCTTCGGCTTCGGTAATAACCACTTTCTGGATGTTTGCCGTGATTTTCACCGTGCTTCTCGTAGCGGAAGTGAGCATCATGCTCAAGCAGATCAACAAGAATTCTCAAAAAAATTTAGAAATCGATAACGCACATTAAGTCATGACTCTCGAATATCTTCAAAATTATTGGTGGCTGCTCATATCCGTGCTCGGAGGCATCCTCGTGTTTCTGCTTTTTGTGCAGGGTGGACAGTCAATGCTTCTCGGCGCCGCCACTAAAGAACGGCGTGATCTTATAGTCAACTCCATGGGAAGGAAATGGGAACTCACATTCACCACTCTCGTGACCTTCGGAGGCGCATTTTTCGCATCTTTCCCCTTGTTTTATTCCACAAGCTTCGGAGGCGCTTACTGGCTCTGGATCCTTATTCTCTTCAGCTTCATTGTCCAGGCTGTAAGCTATGAATACCGCAACAAGGCAGGCAATGTATACGGCACACGGACATACGACATATTCCTGTTTATCAACGGATGTGTGGGATGCATTCTTTTAGGAGTTGCCGTATCCATGTTTTTCTTTGGAGCGCAATTCACCGTAAGCCGCGGGAATCTTCTTGACCCGGGCAGTCCGGTGATTTCACAATGGGCTTCTACCCATGGCTTCGAGGCTATATTCAACTGGAAGAATCTCGTTCTTGGAGTTGCAGTCCTGTTTCTTGCAAGAATGCAAGCCGCTCTTTATATGATGAACAACATCACCGATGACCCTGATTTTTACAACATTCTTAAAAACAAGGCTCTGGTCAACGGCGGCATATTCGTTGTCTTCTTCCTGTGGTTTCTCGCCATGCTCTGCACCGCCACAGGATATACCGTCACTACCAATGCAGACTACACTGTAGACGTCTCCGAGACTGCATATAAGTATTTCAATAACTTCATTGAAATATGGTGGGCAGGAGCGGCGCTCCTCATTGGAGTCGTGCTTGTGCTTTTCGGTCTTATCAAATCATGCTTCTGCACCCATTGGACAAAAGGGATCTGGTTTACCGGAACCGGGACTTTTCTTGCAGTGATTTCTCTTTTCTGGGTTGCCGGATATAATGATACTGCATTCTATCCTTCGCTGCTTGATCCGGGTTCTTCCCTCTCCATACGCAATGCTTCTTCCTCTGAATTCACATTGACAGCGATGAGTTACGTTTCCATTGTCGTTCCTTTTGTATTGGCTTATATCGCTTATGTATGGAATTCCATGGATAAGAAAAAACTCACTCCTGAGGAACTTCAAAACACAAGCCACAAATATTAGACCCCATCTCACAAAAAATATTAACGCAGGGGCGGTGTATTTTCAAGGAAATTCCGCAAGTTAAAGAGGGAGTGTAGCGGGCTACACGACCGATGAGACTTGGCGGAATTTACCGAAAAGACACCGGACGGAGGTAACTTTATTCCCACAGACTGGATTCAGTCATTTACGTACATGGCAAATTTCCCCGTTCGAGGAAACAGGGTGTCATTCATCGTATGTATACTATGCTCAGGCGAAGTATCGAAGCATGAAGAAGACACCACCTGCCAAAAACATCTGATTACCTTTGCCTCGCAGCTTCCGGTCATCTTTGGCCTTTTGGTTCAGTCGCATAGCCCGCTATGCTCCCTCACCTGCAAGACCAAATCTGACCGAAATCTGCGACCCCTGCGTTAACATTTTTTGTGAGATGGGGTCTTAGCCTCCGACAAAACAGAGGGGGAATATCCGCGTTATAATAGTGTCGTCGCTCCGCAAGAGCGGCGACACTTCCGTATCCTCCTCCCGTCCCCTTTCTTAATTTTTCACTATAGAAAATGTCTGAACTTAACAATCAAAATCCTTCCAGGGACTCTTATTGGAGCCTCTTTTCCACATTCTTCAAGATCGGTGCATTCACCTTTGGCGGAGGATGGGCGATGATCTCTATAATCGAGAGGGAGATCGTAGACAAGCACCATTGGATAGAACGGGATGATTTCCTTGACCTTCTTGCGATCGCTCAGTCACTTCCGGGGATTCTCGCCGTAAACATAGCCACAGCCGTGGGCGACAAGATCAAGGGCGGGAAAGGAAGCGTGGCTGCCGCCGTCGGTACAATATTGCCCTCCTTTCTCATAATCCTCTTCATCGCGATATTCCTGACTCCGGACATCATAAAAAACAACCGTGTCATATCATCCGTATTCATGGGGATACGCCCTGCGGTCGTGGCTCTCATAATTGCTCCGGTGATAACCTCTGCAAAAGCAGCAAAACTTCAATGGAAAACCGTATGGATACCGTTAGTAGTCGCGTTAATGATCTCCATTGACCAAGGTTTCATCTCCAACCCCATATTATATATCGTTCTCGGCGCACTGGGAGGTTTTATTTTCTGGTGGCTTCCGCGCAGAAAAAATATTGAAAAGAAATGACTATATACTGGCAACTGATCTGGGCGTACATAAAGATCGGGATTTTCGGATTCGGCGGCGGTTACGCCATGCTGTCGCTCGTGGAGAAAGCGGTGGTCAGCCCCGGGTGGATCTCGGAGACAATGTTCACCGACATAGTGGCGATCTCTCAGATGACCCCCGGTCCCATAGGGATCAATTCGGCCACATACATCGGTTTTGTAGCCCCCGGAAGTGTCAACCCTGCCCTCTCCGGAATAGGATGGGCGCTTCTGGGATCATGTCTCGCCACTCTCGCGGTGGTGGTTCCCAGTTTCATACTGGTATTATATAGTTCTCATTTCATACGCCGCCATAGCGAAAGCGGGGTAATAAAAGCCATATTCTCCGGTCTGAGACCTGTCGTGGTGGGTTTGATCGCTTCGGCAGCGATCATGCTTATGAACACCGCCAACTTCAATCCCAACGGAATAAGCTGGCAACTATGGGTAAACATCGCCATTTGTGCGATAGCATTTGTTCTTGTTTACTTTCCTATAAAACTCAAAGAAAAAACGATACAACTTCATCCTATTCTCATTATAGTGATGGCAGGGATCGCAGGATTCCTGATCTACGGTCTCTAAAAACCGTATAATCACAAATACTAACCCCATAATATGAATGACGATAAGCAATATGAGGAAGCGCTGTCTTTCCTCTTCAGCCAATTGCCGATGTTTTCACGTGTCGGCGCTGCGGCATACAAGCCGGGACTTGACACAAGTCTGGCAATTGATAAATTTTTCAATCACCCCCACCGTAAATTCAAATCGGTTCATGTGGGAGGCACCAATGGGAAAGGGAGCACATCCCACATGCTCGCAGCAGTATTGCAGGCACAAGGTTACAAGACCGGACTCTACACCTCGCCGCATCTCGTGGATTTCAGGGAAAGAATGAGAGTCAACGGTGAAATGATACCACGCCGGAAGGTGATTGATTTTGTAAACAAATGGAAAAACTGCGGATATGACGGGCATCCCTCCTTCTTTGAACTGACCATGATGATGGCGTTCAACTGGTTTGCGGAAGAAAACGTGGACTATGCAATAATTGAGGTCGGAATGGGTGGAAGGCTCGACTCCACCAACATAATTACTCCGGAGGTGTGCGTCATTACAAATATTTCAAACGACCACACACAGTTTCTTGGCGACACTCTTCCGAAGATCGCGACTGAGAAAGCGGGAATCATCAAGAAAGGGATTCCTGTTGTCATCGGGGAAGCGGAGGGAGAGATAAGAAAAGTATTCGATGATAAAGCTACAGAAACGGGAGCCCCGATTATTTTTGCAGAAGACAATACCCGGATCCATTCAATTTCCATGGCAAAAGAAAATGGTTGGGATTGCTGTTGCAGGGAAGGCAGCGTTGTAATTCCGTTGCCCGGCGACTACCAGAAAAAAAATATCAATACAGTTCTGAATGCAATTGATGCAATGCGTGGAGCCGGAATAGAAATATCTGATGAAAATGTGTTGACCGGTCTTGCCCATGTGGATACGCTTACCGGTTTAAAAGGAAGATGGACGGTTCTCCGGAACGATCCTCTCGTAATCGCGGATACAGGTCACAACATCGCAGGGATAACCTACAACATGGCTCAATTGCGGCGTATCTTGCAAGAACGAAAAGGAGGAAATCTGAGGATCGTCATAGGGTTCGTGGCAGACAAGACCATCGACAAGATTCTTCGTCTGCTTCCGGAAGATGCCGAATATTATCTGACAAACGCGCAGATTCCGCGTGCGCTTCCGGTCGCGCAATTGAAAGAACGGTTTGATGCGGCAGGACTTCAGGGACAATGTTTCCCGGATGTGAAGACTGCTTATGACGCCGCGATGTCATGCGCTTCGCCGGAAGACATTGTATTTGTAGGAGGATCCACATTTATTGTGGCGGATCTCTTCGGATCATTGTAACGGCACGATCAATATCCTTCCAAGGCATGTATTTCGTTAACATTTTTAACTTAACAATCATAAATATTTAAAATAGATTAAAAACCGGACATCCGATTGAACCAAACGGCATCTACGGTTGTCATATTATCAGAAAATCGTTTCATGATGTTAGGTTAGTTAAAAGTATTATGGAAATCGGGAAAAGGTCGATGTGAATCGGCCTTTTTCTTTTTTATAATCCCGGCGACCAAACACGCGTCCTGCTTCTGCTTTCCCGGTCAACAAAAAATATCAGAAAAAATACATTCCACGTAAAACCTTTTTCCTACTGCGATGTTATAATATCAGAAAATCGTTTCATGATGTTAGGTTAGTTAAAAAGTATTATGGAAAAATGAAGGTCGATGTGAATCGGCCTTTATTTTTTTGACGGATTACAATAACCGGTATTATTATAAATCAACGGGTCTTATTACAAATCAACCGGGGATTTCCCCGTTTCAGGGAATCCCCGGTTTTAAAATTCACGGTTGGATAAAACCATAGCCGTATAAGGGCTAATCCTTTTCTTCATTTACCCCGCTTTTCTGACGGGCATGTGTTTTCGACTGGTTGCTGTTGAAATCGCTTTCCTCCTTGACATCGATTTCTTTTTTCTGATCATCGAACACCTTATATTGCAGATAAGCGAGCGATTCGTCGGCGAGAATTTTGAATCCTCTTCCGTAGCGTCTGCGCCATTTGCCATAAAGTGAAAACATTCCTTTCTTGATGTAGGCATCAACGTAAGGATGGACATACATTGTAAATTTCTTGACCTTAAGGATATTCACCAGATAATCGAGCTTTTCTCCCAATTTGTCGGTAAACAAGAGCGAAGGCTGTATCTCACCCTTTCCAAAGCAAGACGGACAGGTTTCGCTGGTGGTTATATCAAGTGCCGGGCGCACGCGCTGACGCGTGATCTGCATGAGTCCGAACTTACTCAACGGGAGGATATTATGGCGCGCACGGTCATTTGCCATCACCTCTTTCATATGGTCGAAGAGAGCCTGACGGTGCTCCGGCTTGTTCATATCAATAAAATCTATGACAATGATTCCGCCCATGTCGCGCAGTCGCAACTGACGAGCAATCTCATCCGCCGCCTTCAGGTTAACATCCAATGCGTTGGATTCCTGATCCGGACTCGCCTTACTGCGGTTGCCGGAATTGACATCTATTACGTGGAGAGCCTCCGTATGCTCTATTATAATATAGGCGCCGCTTTTGAAAGAGACTGTCTTGCCGAATGAGCTCTTTACCTGCCGCGTGATATTGAAATTGTCAAAAATAGGGACATCCTTGTTGTAAAATTTTACAATGTCCTTATTATCGGGAGCGATGAGCGCCACGTAATTCTGAATCTGGGAGAAAGTCTCCTCCTCGTTGACATAAATGTTCTCAAAATTCGGACTGAAGATATCCCTGATGACACTTACCGCCCTTGAGTCTTCTTCATATATAAGCATAGGAGGCTGGCTCCTCTGCATCTTGGCTATCGATTCTTCCCAACATTTCACGAGAGTCTTCATCTCGTTGTTGAGTTCCGCCACTCGTTTGTTTTCAGCCGACGTGCGCACGATAACGCTGAACCCCTTGGGCTTAATGCTTCCGATGAGCTGACGCAGACGGATTTTCTCTTCCGTCGATTTGATTTTCTGGGAGATCGATATCTTGTCGCCGAAAGGCATCAGGACCATAAAACGCCCTGTGAAGGAAATCTCTGTCGTAAGGCGCGGACCTTTGGATGAGATTGGTTCTTTCGCGATCTGCACCAGAAGATGCTGTCCGGGCTGGAGCACATTCTGTATCGTACCCTGTTTGGGGATGTCGGGCTCGAATTTGAACTTTGAGATATTGGGCACCTTTTTCTTGTCAGCCATCGCCTCCTGGAGGAACTTGGAGTATGAACTGAACTGCGGTCCCAGGTCAAGATAATGAAGAAAAGCATCTTTTTCATAGCCCACATCGAGAAAAGCCGCGTTGAGACCGGGCATGATCTTCTTCACCTTCGCAAGATAAAGGTCGCCCACGGCATACGCTATGTTGCGGCTTTCCTTTTGAAGGGACACAAGACGCGAGTCCTCAAGCAACGCGATCGAGATCTCTTTTTGTTGTACGTCTACTACTAATTCGCTTTTCATCTGTAAAAATCATATTCCTCCGCCGTGGCATGGACAACCGCGGACGGGGACGTAAAAAATAAAAAAAAGAACAAACTTATTATGGGTGAAGGGATCTTCACCCATAGGTTTGTTCTAAGACTGCTGAATCGTCTGTCTTTGGGAAACAATACCTGAGACAACCAGGAATTATTTCTTCTTATGACGATTCTTTCTCAGTCTTTTCTTGCGTTTGTGGGTAGCCATCTTGTGGCCTTTTCTTTTCTTTCCGCTTGGCATATTGGTTTATATTTTAGTTAATAAAAAGTTTCTGATTTTGCCGGATTCCTATCATTTCACCTCGTCAAGAAACACTTTCGAGGGTTTGAATGTGGGCACCTGATGCTCCGGAATCTTGATGGTCGTGTTCTTGGAGATATTGCGCGCTGTCTTCTCCTTCCTTGTCCTGACAACGAAACTGCCAAAGCCGCGGAGATATATGTTCTCACCGCTCGCCATAGTCTCTTTCACAACCTCCATAAATTTCTCTACTGTTTCAAGCACCGCGCCTTTCTCAAGACCGGTGGAACGAGAAATCTCACTTACTATCTCAGCTTTTGTCATCTTTATAAAAAAGTATTGTTGTTTTGTCTTGTTTTGTCATCCGGAACGAACTTAATGCTACCGCCTTTAGCCCCGTTTCCGGTTTGGCAGTGCAAATATCGTAATTTTTTTTCATTCCATAAAAAGTTGCACTTAAAAATCCGGTTTTTTTACTTAATTTTGCCCCCGAAACCAATTCTTATCCCCTATCAGCATGTATTTTCACTCATTCAACCGCCCGGAATGGATTTTCTTCGATCTTGACGACACTCTTTGGGATTTCGCGTCAAATTCTCTCAGAAGTCTGGAATATATTTTCAACGAAACGCATATAATCCGGGAGAAATTTTCATCTTTCGAAGAGTTCATTGATGAATATCATATCCACAATTCAAGAATGTGGGAAGAGTTTGCAAAGGGGAATGTCACATCCGGTTTTATAAAGACAGAGCGCTGGAGAGCCACCCTCTTCCCTGACTCCCCGCCACACAATCCACCGGCGGAATGTACTGAAATCAACGATATGTATCTTTCAAAACTTGCCACATATCCATATACCGTGGAAGGAGCCATCCCGCTGCTTCGGAATCTCGCCAAATCCAAAATGATAGGAATCGTCTCAAACGGGTTTACTGACACTCAGTACCGGAAACTAAATAATTCCGGTCTGTGGAAATACATCACCCGGGTCATTGTAAGCGATGAAACCGGGATTCAGAAACCAGACCCCAGGATATTCGATTATGCTGTCGCCGAAACCGGAGCAACCGGCATCCCTGTAATGGTCGGAGACAATCCGTACACCGACATCTTGGGAGCATTGCTCGCAGGATGGAAAGCCGTCTGGTTCAATCCGGCGGGGAAGGAATTTCCGTTTACGAATCAAGATCTGAAAGACAAGGGCATTGATCCTGAGCTATATCTCGGCGCAGCCCGGGACATGCAGGAAGTCGGGGAATTAATCACCAAGAGTCACACCGTCAACTGACAACAACCGTCCGGTGATTTCCCCGGCGTGATCACTACGGAACCTCAGGGTCATACTGCACGTGTTGTCAAAAGTCCTGTCTGTCACCTCTATTTCATTACCCTTTACAATACGCATCACTCCGTCGGCGGCAACATAGGGAAACGTCACCTTGACAGTCTCCATCTGATGCATCTCCTTCCTCCCCGCCTCCTCAAGGCAAAGACGCGCCGCTTCCCTATAGGCGGCGATCAGCCCCGGAGTTCCCAACTTTATACCACCGAAATACCTGACGACAACAACAATGACATCTGTCAATTCCTTACTGTTGATCTGTCCAAGGATCGGTTTTCCGGCGGTGCCGGATGGTTCTCCGTTGTCATTCAGTTGCCACTCCTTTCTTTCGGGACCTATCATATATGCCCAGCACACGTGGCGCGAATCATGATATTCATTCTGATACTCCTTCACAATCGCACGTGCCTCATCTGCATCTGTCACTTTCCTGGCAAATGCGATAAACCGGCTCATCTTCTCCCTGAACTGGGCTTCGGCTTCCCTTTCTATGGTATAATATAAATCACTCATATGGTCAAACAAAAAAGGAGGAGTGCAAATTTACTAATTTTGAATCATATTTCCAATGCGTGTATTGCAACATGTATTGCAACAACATATTTTAACTAAGATTGTAGTTGAATTTGTTTGCATATTCAGATTAATGTCGTAACTTTGCGGTGTCAACTAAACGAATAGTTCAATTAAAACAGACACTATATGGCTAAACGAAATCCGGACATACAGCTCACCCCTAAAGAAGAGGAGGTGATGCAGATTCTTTGGGACAACGGTCCCATGTTTGTAAAAGAGATCGTGGCGTTGATGCCTGATCCCAAGCCGCATATAAATACTGTTTCCACATTTGTAAGACTTCTCGAGCAGAAAGGGGCTGTCACGCACGAGGCTCACAAAATGTCATTCAAATACAAGGCTGTGATCCAACGTGACAAGGTGAGAAAGAAATCCCTCGGGGCTCTTCTTAAAAACTATTTCAACAACAGCGGCAAAGGGCTCGTATCCGCGCTTGTGGAAGAAGAAAAGGTTTCGGTCGATGAACTGAAAGAACTTATAAATATCATAGAATCCAAAAAGTAGCAAATGGGTGATTTCTCAATATATATAATCAAGATGGCTGTGATGCTCGCATTCCTCTTCTCAGTCTACAAACTGACTGTCGGAAGGCTGAAATGCCCGGCGTTGCAAAGAGTTTTATTGCTTGCCATTTATTCTGTGAGTGTCCTCATTCCTCTTATAAAGCCGGAATGGCTTCACAGTGCCTCTCAAGAGCAGATATGGAATCTTGACCTGACAGCATTTGCCACTGGTTCCAATGGAGATTCAGCCACATACTCAGATTCAGGCATCATAGCTGACATCGTTGTCGGAATAATGGCAGGGGGCTCAATTATTGCCGCCATAATATCGCTTGCCGGGCTTTTATGGATCGCAAAATGCAGACTTGCGGGGAAATCTCTGACAATCGGTCATATTCCGGTCACTGTAGTATCCACTCCGGCAATATCCCCCTTCAGCTTCGGCGGACGCATTTACATTTCAGAGACTGATTTTGAATTACAAAATGAAATGATAATCGCTCACGAATCAAGCCATATACGCCATAAACATTATATCGATCTCCTTATCGGGAGATGCGTGGCTATCACCCAATGGTGGAATCCGCTTGCCTGGCTTATGCTTCGGGAAATTCATAATGTACATGAATACCAGGCAGACAACGACGTGATTTCCCAGGGGTACGACATGCAGGAATATCAGTACCTGCTTCTTCGTAAAGTCGCGGGACCGCGGTTCCAACACATCACAGACAATTTTAACCACAGCAAGCTTAAAGCCCGTCTGCTGATGATCAATCGCAAAGATTCGATGTTCCCGGCAAGACTGCTGTCTTTCCTATGCATTCCCGCCGCGATCGCCGGGACAATGGCTGTCAGTTCTGACCTATTTGCAGATTTCACCAAACCTCTTGCAAAGGCATTCGAGAAAGTTCCCGGACAAATCGGGATCCCTTCCAAAATCGAAGATACTTCTCCAAACGGGTCTGCCAATCAGATTTCTTCCCATCCTATTTTAGAAATCAATCCGGAAGATTCAGACAATACACTCACAATGACAGACACACCTGATGGTTCGCCCGACGTATTGCTCAATGGCGTTCCATTCAGTTATAAGGATCTCGACAACATAGACCCTGCAAGAATCAAAGACATATCAGTAATTAAGGATTCCGACGAGCATCCCAACGGACTGATAGTTATAAATATGAAAGAAACGGAATAACCGGCACGCACAACACTATCTAACCCACAATACCCAAATTATGAAAAATCTATTTTTGACAGCCGCCTTGGCGGTTGTCCCGGCGGTCTATGCCCAAGACACAACCCTGTATGAATGTGTATACCAATACGACGTGAACGGCACGACTGAAAAGGGCGACCTCTCCGACACGTTCAACTGCATACTCCTGATCGGAGAAGATAGTTCTAAATTTCTTGATTACACCGCTTTCCAGCTGGATTCAGTATCCGCGATCAAAGGGATAAGCGATGACGTTTTGAAAGAATATGAGGCACGCGACCAGAAGGCTGTACCCTACTTTGACCGCCGCTTGTTCAATTCCTTATCCGACAACAAGCTAACTACCATATCTGTAATGGCTCCATTCACATACAAATATGAAGAGGAAACTCCCCTGATAGAATGGAAACTGTCAGACGAAACGCAGACTGTATGCGGATACGAATGCAGGAAAGCCGACGGTGAATATGGCGGAAGAAAATGGACTGCATGGTATGCCGAAGAGATACCTGTGCCGTTCGGACCCTGGAAGATGACCGGACTCCCCGGGTTGGTGATGCTTGCCACTGACAGTGACGGCATACATCGTTTCATTGTTGTCTCTTTCCGGGAAGGAAACGGTAAAATCTCGCCCGACGACATTCCCAACGTAATTAAAACCGACCATAAGAAATTTGAGGCACAGAAAGCGGAATATGACAAAAATCCTATCAACTCAATCAACCCTTCCGACATAGAAAGCATATCAATCCTTAAGGGGGAGACCAACAATATCATAGTCAACGGCACTCTGGTCAGGAATTTTGAAAAGGGATCTATCCCTCTTGAAGTTGTCGAGACAAAAAGCGATGTCAAAAAGAATGAGCACAACAATAATTCCAAAGACAACATCACTGTTGTCAAAACCGGATCCTTAAAAAAATAATACCGTCATGCTTACCCGTTTTCTTTATTTCATTTTGATTTCTTTCTCCCCTCTTTTGGCAAAAGGGGATACAATTCTCTCCGGCTCTGTGACAAATGATATCGGGGAACCGCTCCGGACGGTGATGGTGAAGGCAATCACAGAAGACGGGAAATCATGGCACACTAAAACCGGCAAAGACGGGAACTTCTATCTGTCGATTCCTGAAGAGTCGACACCGGCTATTATAAGTTTCAACAAATTAGGATATGAGCCGGAAAGTATCAACCTCAATGATGTTTCCGGTCCGGTTCTTATAAAACTTCACCGCACCTCCACAGTCCTGAAGGAGGTGACGGTGAAAGCTCCATCCGTCAGACTCAGGGGAGACACTGTTGTATATAATCTTGCCGATTTCGCGGGGAAAGGTGATGTCTCGCTACAGGACGCCTTGAAGAAAGTGCCCGGGGTCGAGGTCGGAAACGACGGCGGGATAAAATATAACGGCAAGAACATCTCCAACTTCTATATTAACGGCATTGATCTTTTGGGAGGGAAATACAACATCGCCACGACAAGCATCCCTCACTCATATGTGAGCGCGGTTGAGATTCTAAATAACCATCAGAATAAAAAAATTGACCGAAGTGTCTTCTCCGACAATGTCGCCATGAACATCCGGCTGAAGTCTAAAGCCATGTTCAAGCCTATGGGTAAATATGATGTCAAAGCAGCCACGGGCGACAGACTGATGGGGGAAGCGACAGGAGCGGGAATGATGTTCGCTGAAAAATTCCAGACTATTCTGACATTAAAAGGGGGAAATATAAATGAATTCGCAGCTTACGACAATGTGGTTCATTACTCATATGAAAACGTGAACTCAGCAAATAATTATGCGGAAAACATTCTTGGAAACCTGTCAGCCTCCACCCCGCCATTGGGAAGAAACCGCTGGATAAGACCAATTGACACCTCAGCCACATTCAATCTGATCAACAAAATCTCCGGAGACGCCACAATACGGACAGACATCGCATATGAGTTTACCCATACCGACTACGATTATTCCGAATCGGCATCATATTTCGGAGGAGACCACGATGTGGAGATCAATACATCACGCGCACCGTCGGCAAATACCCACAAACCCTCTTTCTCTATTGAGTACAGACTTGACAGCGACCGGCGCTACATACGCAACAATCTGAAAGGGGAAGCCTCTTTCTCAGCCTACGGATTGCCCGTAAACAGCGGAAACAACCTCATATCCCAGGCTCAGGACATGAAGTCGTTCAATATTTCTGAAGATCTCGGAATCAGTTGGAAAAAAGGAAAAATAAAATGGAATGCCGCATCGTTCGTACAGTTCCGGGCAAATCCGGAAGGAAGAATCGTCGTGGCGGGAGGTGAAAACCCCGAAGCTAAAATGACACAGACAGCCCGCACTTATTCACTGCGGCTTTCCCAAGACGTTTCCGGGGCAATGGAATACAGGAGGTCGCGGATATACTTCCCGGCAAACATATCTTTCAGCCATGACCGTATCTACACCGTATTGTCTGATCGCGGATATGGTGATGAAAATATCAACGCGAGAAATAATCTGACAGGCAATGAACTCAGGCTTTCGTTGTCTCCAAGCTACGAATATTCCTCACGTTACAACCGTCTGGTATTACGCGCCGGAATACCATTCAGCATAAACATTCATGACAGGAAGAACATCGGAACAATTTATTCCTCCGACAATAATACTTATCTTAACCTATCCCCTTCCGTCTACATGAACTACGACGCCTCTTCCAAATCCACATTCGGCGCCTCCGCAGCATATAAGGATTCTCACGGCGACATTCTCGATTTGCTGACATCTCCGGTCATGACCGATTATATGTCGATGCAACTTAAATCAGGGATAATCTCCCACAACAGGCAATTTAATTCATCTTTGCGATACAGCTTCAAATCACCTCTGTCAATGTGGAACTTCCGCATCACAGCAGACTACACAAAAGGATGGAACAATCTTATGCCGGGGCAATATGTGACATCAGGGCTGATAGCCGTAACCAACTATTTGTCTCCAAGCAGCTTTAATTCGTTCAACAGTTATCTGACCCTGTCAAAACAATTCCGGGAGATCAGAACAAAGATCACACTCAACGGAGCATGGTCCGTATCGAGAAACCAGATCGAACAAAACGGCATGAGGGTGAAATATCACGGCAATACATTTTCTTTCACCCCGTGGTTCACTACTAATCCTTTCGGCTGGTTTGAACTCAATTACAATCTCAACCTGTCGCTCACCTCCACGCGCTTCCGGAGTATCAGAAGATCATACTCATCCCAATCTCATGATATCGGAGTGAAGTTCTATCCCGGAGAAAAATGGGAATTAAATATGAAATCAAACATCACCAGAAAAGAAATCCTCGAGAACAGCTACAAAACCATGTCGCTCTTCGACGCGGGAGCGGTCTATAAATTCAAATCATTCAGATTGGGTCTCGAAATGCGCAACATTCTTGACTGCAAAAACTATTCCTATACCATCTTCAACGGTCTTGACAGTTTTTCTTATTCATATGCCCTCAGAGGAAGGGAACTCGTGGCAAGTTTTACTTTCATAAAATAAAACGCTGTCATATAAAATAAAAAGAGAGGGGTTTTATTACGCCCTCTCCTTTTTTATCTGTTTTTATCTGTTTTTATCTGTTTTTATCTGTCAGACAACGGGGCTTAACCGAAAAAGTTGCCCAGACCGGCGTTTGATTTAGGATAAAGAAGCATTCCGTTGGCTACCTGAACCGCGACGTCTGTCCCCTTGGTCTCTTTCACGATCGTCAATGCCCATTGCAAGGCTGTTGAGGGACCGTTGGCTGTCACGAACTTTCCATCCACCACCACAGGAGCCGCATCCGCCTTTGCCCCATGGAGCATCTCCTCAAAACCCGGATAGCATGTAGCTTTCTTTCCGTCCAATAGTCCCAGTTGTCCGAGCACCACCGCAGGAGCGGCACATATGGCGGCTATTTTACCGGCAGCGGATTCAGACTGACGCTTAAGCAAACCTCTGAGCGGTGCGAATTCATAAAGATTTGTCGCCCCCGGCATCCCTCCCGGAAGAATCAGCCATTCCGGAGAACCGAACAACGTATTGTCATACAAAAGATCCGCATTTACCACCACTCCATGCGCTCCTTCCACCTGAAGAGCCGAAGTGATCGATACCGTTTTCACAGGTATACCCGCCCTTCTCAATACATCTACCGCAGTCAGCGCCTCGACTTCCTCGAAGCCTTGCGCAAGAAATAAAAATGATTCGTTCATAATCTTTACATATTTTGATTTTGTGTGATACTTAAGAAGACGAAGAAGTTGTAATAACTTCCTTAAAAATATTGTTATCAACTCCAAATTTAGACATTATTCGGCATTTTTACTAATTTTGCATCATAAATTTTTATAAATAATTTCATCTTGAGCATATGAGAAACGGTTTTCTTTCATTATTCTCCTCATTTCTCTCTATTGCATGCATAATGTCCGCGACATCGTGCTCCTCCCGTGATTCTTACCAACGGGAAGAAGGTATGATATGGAACACTGTCTATCATATCACATATGAAAGCGAACGTCCTTTGGGCGACTCCATAATCAATATTCTTGAATCTGTCGGAAAGAGCCTTTCGGTTTTCGACAAATCCTCCCTTGTATGCAAGGTAAATGAAACCGACTCCTTGGTAATTGACGGAATGTTTGCCGACGTCTACAAAGCTTCTTTAAAAATCAATGAGGCAAGCGACGGTATGTTTGATCCTACCATTTCTCCTCTCATAACGGCATGGGGATTCGGACCCGGCCATGAAATCTCCGCAGACACCGCCGCCATTGACAGTATCCTGAAATTTACGGGAATAAAAAAGACAAGACTGGAGGGAGACAGATTCTTTAAGGATGACAAACGCATACAGTTTAATTTTTCAGCCATAGCCAAAGGATACGGATGCGACATGGTGGCAAAAATGCTCAGGCGAAACGGAATCGACAACTATCTTGTGGAAATAGGGGGAGAACTTGCCATCGGAGGGAAAAGTCCGCGCAGCGACAACTGGAAGATCTCCATTGACCGTCCGGTTCAGACTGACTCATCCGAAATACATGACTCAAGCGCCGTTATAGCCGTGACCGACTGTGGGGTGGCAACATCCGGCAACTACCGCAATTTCCATAAAGAAGGTAAAAAAACATTCGGACACACTATATCCCCCGTGACCGGTTATCCGGTCGAGACCGATGTGATAAGCGCAACAGTGGTCGCTCCTGACTGCATGCTCGCCGACGGCGCAGCCACGGCATGCATGGCATCAGGATCGGAAGCGGCGAAAGTGATACTGTCACGGCTCGGATATGAGGGTATGTTGATCCTGTCTGACTCATCAATCTGGACCACACCCGGATTCAACCGGCTGCTGACAGGAAACTGACTTACCTCAACAATTTCGGAGCCTGAAAATACAGTCCGAAATTAATGCCGAAGTTCCAGTTGTGTTTCGGAGAAGAGAGATAGTTCACATATACAGAAAGGCTCGCGAAAGGGAAATTATACACTGCCGCGACTTCTCCGATAAACTGTGGCTTCTTGAACCAGCCCTCGTTGACAGCCATGCCGTCAGCACCCTCGACCACATTCCGTATCGGACAATATCCGAAGAAATCACCCCTTATCTGGGCATGACTGAACGGCGTCCATACCGGAGAAACGCCGATAGCTCCGTAATTGTCTGACCTGAACGCGACATTGAAATAATTCCTTGTCGAAGGCGTGGGCGCGAACGCCGGGGCATGAATCAGCGTGGCTGTGTAATTCTGATATACATTCTGAAGGGTCACGACACCATTGACCATCGTACCCAATTTGAAATTGCGGTGAAGAGGAAAAAAATGACGCCATAAAAGTTCGGCGGACCCCCGGAGATGCGTCTCCCACGATGTGCCATGCAGCTCCCGGTTCCCCGGGACGAACCTGTTCTGTTCATGACTCAGCAGGACATTCAGTATCCATTCCTTTCCTGAAGAAGGATACATATTGTCGTCAAGCGTATTTAGTTCTATACCTGTCTTGAATGCCGCTATCCTGTAATCGCTCTTGTCTCTCTCCATCCCGGCGAAATCTCCGGCGTTGTAGGGGAAATAGCCGTTGCTTTCCCACCCGTAGGAGACATTGGCGTAACCTTTTGCCATCCTTCCGAGAGCGAAGCAATAATTGAGACGGAAAAATCCTTGCAGGTCAGTAATGAACGAAGGTGTCGCGCTTTGATAGAAAAGAAGCTCCGAATCATAATATTTCTGTCTGCTCACTACTCCGCTCAATTCCATATATGACGGCAATGCCGAACGCATAGCGAACTTGGCGCTCAGCTGAGCGGCATAATATGACTGCCCTATCCACGCGCCAAGATCCACATCAAGGCTGTTGAAACTTAGAGTATGGTAACCGAAAGTAAGATAAAGCATACTGTTGGTGGACGACGAGACCCATCCTCCCACACCTACACTCCACGGATTTTTCACCGTCGCCTCAAGCAGAAGTGTATTGTTTCCATCCTTATTGAAAATGGCTTGAGGAAGCAGATCTGTGAGTTTGCCGTCGGTCACGGCGCGGTAATATGCGTCTTCCACCTCCGTCATCCCTACAGGGCGCCCCGGCTCCCCACCATCAAAAAGATATGCAAGATACCGCGCCTGATCCGGAGACGCACCGGTCACTTTAATCGAATCAAACTTCACCTGCGGAGTATCTGACTCAAAAAGCCTCCTCCTCTGCGTGACGGAAGCGAGACTCTCCCTGGCTTTCAACCTCTTTTTTATCGAATCAACCATCTCAAGCCCGGTCTTATATCCTATGGAATATATCTCTTCCGCCTCTCCGAAATCAAGCACACCGAAATCAAGCACCGGCACCTGTATCTTGACACCTTCTTTGGGCGGCAGATTGTAATCGTTGTTCTGGATAATCATATCCTCAAGCTGGCTATAGACATCACCTTTGACCGGTTTAGTATCAGCCGCCGACACTGATACTCCTATTATGAAATCAGGATCGAAATCTTTTTTCATCACGTCTACGGGGAAATTGTCATATATCCCTCCGTCATACACAAGCACACCGTCCATCTCTATGGGTTTGAACACAAGAGGAAAGCTCATGGAAGCCCTGACGGCGTCGCCCAGCGAACCGGAGGAGCAGACAATCTTGTGTTTATGATAGACATCGCTTGTCACACACCTGAACGGCACAAAGAGATTATTGAAATTCTCGCCACATTGCTCCGTATAGGGTGAATAGAGTTTTAAAAACTCAAGATTCATCGGAATCGGATTTATCAACGACGTAGGTATTATCTGACCGAAAATATCTGTCGAGTCTTTGAAATTGATATTCAGCGACACCCATTCCGGAGATGGGGCGGGCGTGGAGAAATAATATATATTCTTCTTGCTTATAGTGCCTGTGCTCCAGTCCCTGAAATCTTGCGAAGTGAAAAGGTCCAGCATCTTTTCAGGCGACCATCCGCAACTGTAAAGGCTGCCGACAATCGCACCCATCGAGGTGCCCGCGACATAATCAATCGGAATTTCGTTCTCTTCAAGAGCCTTTATGACTCCGACATGGGCTATTCCCTTGGCTCCTCCTCCGCTGAGCACAAGACCTACAGTCTCCTCATGTCCGGTATTTTCCGACCCGATAAATTTTCCAACGACAGTTTTCATGCTGTCTGCAGTGGTGTCATTATCAAGAAACGACACTTCAGCTTTTACAGAAGCGGCGGACGTCACTGACAAGGCAACAAACAACAACGGTTTATATAAATAGTTATGAAGCGACATAGTGTGTGGAAGTTTTTATAATTATGTGTTCAAATTGATTAATGCATAGCTTCATCAGCTCTGAGGCGAACTTTCGAATCCGGATTCAGTTACAATGTAACCCCATTGCGCCATCTTCCGAATCAAAAATTTCATCCGCATATTTAATAATTCTATACAATACTTGATTTAGCACACATATTTATCATATAAATGCCTCCACACGCCAATTGGTTTATAGCCTATAATATAAAAAAGATTTGACCGGATAGACAGACGGGATCAGACGGTCTCCCTACCCTTCGCGCTCTTATCAGGATGTTTTGAGATTTTTGAGATATTCGCTTGGTATTACACCGTAAAGCTTTTTGAATGTCTGGCGAAAATATGACATGCTGCTGCACCCTACCTTATAGGCGATCTCTGACACCGCCATGTCGCTGTCAAGAAGAAGTTCTTTCGCCACCTCCATTTTCTTTCGCCGGATATATTCATTGGCAGAAATTCCGGTAAGAGCTTTCACCCGTCGGTAAAGGGTGCTTCGGCTCATGCAAAGGCTGTCTGTGAGGTATTCGATATTCATGTTGCCATCTTCCATGCTGTCCATGATGGCTTTGTCCATCCTGGCAAGAAATTTCAGGCGTTTTGATTCTTTCGCACGCCTTGCCCTCTCTTCTTCAGTCAAGACATTCCCTCCCGATTGAACGGCATCGGTCCAACCGGAAAGCAACAATGACAACGCATGAACCTTGCAGTAAGCTTCTCTGATTTTTCCTCTGGCAGAACTCTCCAGGGATTCGGATTCATTCTCTTCAATAGATTGTAATATTCCTACTATCTCCTCCAACTCTATGCCAATTTTCTGCATGGGGGGGGGTAAAACACACTTTTGTATTGATAAGAGCTTTTCTGAATTGATGGCGGTTTTCACAATGCTTGGTTTTTCAAATTGTTATAGATTTCGATGTTTATGGATATCTGACGGACAATAACGATATAAACGGTCATATTGAAATAGCAATTGTTGCAATTATTTAATTCGGTCAGCAATTCTACGCATCTCTATCGGTTTTCGTAAGGCAGAATAAAAATACGGATCCTTCTGCACATAGCCGGATGCTATACATGAAAATCATCATTAAAAAATTGCATTAGCTTGACAATTTCAAAACTCTATCCATATTTCCGTGCAAAAGTAATAATAAATTTTAAAATTTTAAGATTTTTACAATCAAAATATCATACATCCCTCAAATTTGTCTGGATACCACATCATCCGTCGACCACTAACAGCCCTAAATTTGCCACTTGTAAATTTGAACATCTATGATTTAGCCCACCTTCATTCCTATCAGTAAAATATGTGTAACCGTCCCCTTCCATTCGCAAGTATATAAATTGACTGCTTGACACAAATAAGACTGTTTTTGAATTATTAACAACCATAAACAAATGTTTAAATATGTAAATTTGCAGACTCAAACTCTGATATGGGGCAGTTAACTGATATTTGTTTACCGCTCCTGACCCTACAAACCTATTTCAGATCGACACTTAGAAATCCATGATTGACTTAAAAGAAAGCCAACATGGCATAAACATGAACAAATTAACCTGAACTAATAACTAATCTAATGAACGCAAGGAAAATTTTAGTAGCAAGCCTTCTTGCTATTGGCGGAGCCTCTCTGGCAACAGCCATTCCTGTCGTGACCGCTGTCTCGGCATCCGCCCAAGACATGGTCATGAACATTTCCGGGACGGTCTTTGACCAGACAGGGGAACCCGTGATTGGGGCAACTGTCATGGAAAAAGGAACTTCAAACGGCACTTCAACCGACATCGACGGTAAATTTTCCCTTAAAGTGAAACGTGGAGCCACACTTGTGATTTCCTATGTTGGGTGCGAGACCTCCGAAGTCAAGGCAGAACCTGACATGACGGTCACACTAAAAGACGCCTCATCCCTACTTGACGAAGTCGTAGTGGTCGGTTTCGGCACTCAAAAGAAGGTAAATCTTACAGGTGCCGTCAGTGTAGCGACAGCAAAAGACATCGCAGACCGTCCTGTAAAGAATGCTACCGAAGCCCTCCAAGGCATTATCCCCGGACTACAATTGACCAGAAATGCTGGTGACGTTGAAACAAACATGTCGATCAATATCCGCGGTATCGGCACAATCGGTCAAGGATCAAGCGGCTCTCCTCTTATTCTCATAGACGGCATGGAGGGGGATATCAATACTGTCAATCCTTCGGATATCGAAACCGTATCTGTATTGAAAGATGCGGCTGCTTCTTCCATTTATGGTAGCAGGGCACCATTCGGTGTCATTCTGATAACGACAAAAAAGGGATCGGAAGGAAAAGTTGCTGTCAACTATACCAACAATTTCCGTTGGGCATCTCCAATAGGTCTGCCACAGGGCATGAACAGCTATGATTTTGCCAATTATTATAATGAGGCGGCAAAAAATGCTGAATGGGGAGCGATTTATTCTGACGATGTCATGCGTAAGATGCTTGAATTTCAGGCAAACGGAGGAACGAATAAGGGGGGACTCCCGACAAACGGCGATGTGTGGGGAAAACCGGCAGGCGATCCGTTCACAGAAGGATATGCAAACACCGACTGGTATAGCGAACTGTATCGCGACAACGTGTTCTCAATGGAACATAATGCAAGTGTCAGCGGAGGTAACGCCAACATCAATTACTATGCTTCGTTAGGATACCTTGACTATAACGGTCTGCTCAGGCATGGACATGACGGACAGAAACGCTACAATGCCACCGGAAAATTCTCGGCAAAACTTGCCTCTTGGGTGACTTTCAATTACAGCACAAGATTTGTAAGGACTGATACCGACCGCCCCAACCGGTTTGGAAATGGATTCTATGAAATGATCGGCAGACAGACATGGCCTAACCTTCCCGTCTACGATGAAAACGGATATTACTTCAATTCAAATGCTGACACACCCGCCATGCAGCTCGCCCTCGGAGGCACACGTAAGGCTCAACGGGATCAGCTCTACCAGCAGGCAGGACTTATTTTTGAACCTATCAAAAACTGGATTACCCACGTCGAATTCAACTATAGTACAGACAACACCGAGGTACGTCAGACAAATCTGCCCTACTACAACCACAAAGTAAACGGGGATATCGACAATACCAACGGCACCTCAAGTCTGTATCAAAGCCTCCTGAAGAACAATTACATGAACTGGAACATCTTTTCCGATTATTCTTTCAGTATCAAAGAGGACAACAATTTCAAAGTGATGCTGGGTTTCCAGTCGGAAGAAATGCGTCAGTCAAGCTTTTGGGCACAGGCATACGGACTTCAGGACTCTGAACTTCCCGAACTGGATCTAATGACCGGACTCCAGGGCAACGGGGCTGAACGTGCTCCGGAAGTCGGTGGCGCCCGCAACCAATGGTCGATCATGGGTTTCTTCGGGCGTATAAATTATGATTACAAAGGACGTTATCTTTTTGAAGGAAACCTCCGCTATGACGGGTCTTCCCGTTTCCGTGCAGGAAAACGATGGACCTGGACTCCCTCTTTCTCTCTCGGCTGGAACATCGCTCAGGAAAACTTCTGGGAGACCATCCTTCCTTATGTAAATATACTCAAGTTGAGAGCTTCATATGGTAGTCTTGCAAACCAAAATACGAATGTATGGTACCCCACATACCGCACAATGACAATCGGTCAGGCAAACGGAAACTGGCTTATCGACGGCAAACGCCCTGCAACAACTTGGGTTAACGGTCTTGTGAGCTCTGCTCTCACATGGGAAAAGGTAAGGACTTGGAACTTCGGTCTTGACTGGGGGCTTTTCAACAACCGTCTTCAGGGATCGTTTGAAACTTATATCCGCTATACTGACGACATGGTCGGTCCGGCTCTCCAGCTCCCCGCCACTCTCGGACTTTCGGCACCTGCCGCAAACAACTGTGACCTAAAAACCAACGGCTGGGAACTTACCCTTACCTGGAGAGACGTAACTTCTTTCGGACTGAGCTACGGCGTGGCGTTCAATCTTTCAGACGCACGCACTTTTATCAGACGATATCCGGGAAATACCACAAACTCTATCTGGAACTATGTGGACGGACGTGAAATCAACGAAATCTGGGGATTTGAAACTGTCGGTATAGCAAAAAGCAAAGCGGAAATGGACGCTCACCTTGAAAAGGTCGGCGGTCAATCTGCATTGGGCGACAAATGGAATGAAGGAGATATAATGTATGCTGACCTCGACGGCAAACCCGGTATCAATATGGGAGCCGAAACGATCGACGACCATGGCGACCTCAAAGTCATTGGCAACAGTACTCCTCGTTTCTTCTATGGCATTGATCTCACTGCCGGTTACAAAGGGTTTGATTTCCGCGCATTCTTCCAGGGAATAGGCAAACGTGACTATTTCAACGGCTCTCCGATCTTCTGGGGCGTCGCAAACAACCAATGGTGGTCGGCTGCCCTCGGCGAACATCAGGACTATTACCGCAGTGAAGAGATCGGTCTTGAAGGAAACAAGATAGCGGCAAACACGGATGCATATTATCCCCGCCCTATTTTCGGCACAAGCAAGAATCAACAGACCCAGACCCGATATCTTCAGGACGCATCTTATCTGAGACTGAAAAACCTTCAGATAGGCTACACTCTTCCAAAGAATATCACCCGGCAGTTCTTTGTTGACAACCTTCGTCTTTACGTATCGGTTGACAACCTCTTCACTATAACCAAACTTTCAAAAGTATTTGACCCCGAAACCATAAATGGCGGCTACAGTTCATACGGCAATGCCTACCCTCTCACCCGCACATGGTCTTTCGGTCTTACTCTCACTCTATGAAATGAGAAAGTACTGCAATACATACCGGACTTTCTTAAAAAACACAAAAACAATGAAACTTAACAAATTCATATATTATTCTGCTGCCCTTGCTATAAGCGGAGTGTCTCTGTCTTCATGCTCCGACTTTCTTGAAAAAGAGCCAATGTCGCAGATTTCGCCAGAAAATTATTACTCCACAGAGGCTCAGATACGCGCGGTGGTGCTCGATGAATATCCGAACACACTCCCCAGCCATGGAAACTGGAGCTATGGTCTTTTCAACGGCGACGGCTCTACGGACAACCAGATATACGTCACGGCAGACAACAAATACACCCCCGACCTCTGGCTTGTGGCAAATACTCATGGCACATGGAGCTTCACCCGTATATATTACATAAATTTCATGCTTTCAAACGCCTTGGCTCGTTACGGATCCGACATTAACGGTTCTGAGAACACAATCGACGGTTCTCTGCCTCAGATCAAACATGCTCTTGGCGAAGGATATTTCCTGCGGGCTTACCAATACTTCCAACGACTCAAGACATTCGGCGATTTCCCTATCATCACTGAGCCCCTCCCGGACGATATGGGGGTGCTTACGGAAGCAAGCCGCAGATCTCCCCGCAATGAAGTGGCTCGCTTTATACTTGAAGACCTTGACAAAGCTGCATTACTCATGAGCGACGTCGACCTTTCATCGCAGTATATCAACCGTGATCTTGCCCTGCTCTTCAAGTCTCGTGTCGCCCTTTACGAAGGCACCTGGCTTAAGTATTTCAAAGGGACTGCTTTTGTTCCCGGAGGCGAAGACTGGCCGGGGGCGGCGGCAAATCCGGGCTATGCTTATCCGTCGGGATCTATCGACAATGAAATCGAATTTTTCCTGAAAGAAGCTATGGCGGCTGCGAAGGAAGTTGGCGACAAGTATGTCAACAAACTAACACCCAACACCGGGGAGCTGCAGCAGTCAGAATCTGATCCTGTAAATCCGTATTACAACATGTTCTGTGATGAAGACATGTCAGGCTACGATGAAGTGCTCCTGTGGCGTCAATACGCACGCGGACTTACAGCACATAATGTCAATGCCGCAGCAGGCAGAGGAAACTACCGCATGGGTCTGACAAGAGGTTATGTACAGAACTTCCTTATGGCTGACGGAACTCCGGTATATACTCACGGATCATATGCTGATGGCGACGGATATTATATGGGCGACAAAACGATTGCGGATGTCCGCAAGAACCGCGATTCCCGTCTGAGTGTATTCCTTAAGGAACCCGGACAGAAAAACATTTTGTTTGAGCTCGACAACAATGAAGGCTCTGAGGTAGTTTTCGAGGAACCGTATCCTGCAATAACTCTTGGTGACAGCGAACGCGGTTATGCCACAGGTTATGCCATAAGGAAAGGTGGCAATTTCAATCGCAAATATTATGCGAACGGCGGAGGATACACCGGAGCGCCATGTTTCCGTGCTGTCGAAGCGCTGCTCAATTATATGGAAGCGTCTTACGAGCTAAACCACTCTATTGACGGGACAGCCGACTCTTATTGGCGCGCCATCCGCAACCGTGCGAATGTAGATCCGGATTATAACAAGACCATTGCACTGACCGACATGAACAAGGAAGCGGAGAATGACTGGGGAGCATATAGCGGAGGTACTGTTATCAATGATGCTACCTTATATAATATCCGCAGGGAAAGACGATGCGAATTTTTATCTGAAGGGTTCCGCGATGCGGATTTGAAACGCTGGAGGTCTTATGACCAGCTGATCAATAATCCCGCCCACCTCGAAGGCATGCATCTTTGGAACACTCCGATGACTGCGTGGTACGACAACCTAAAGGCTGACGGTTCAAACGAGTCAAACGTGTCATCTCCTGAACGCAGTGAATACTTGCGCCCGTTTGAACGTATTATCGGTCAGACCTGCTATGATGGCTGCACATGGCGTATGGCACACTACCTGAACCCCCTTCCCATAAATGAAATGATGCTGACATCTCCGGACGGGGCAAGTCCAGACAAATCGGTTCTTTACCAGAATCCATATTGGCCTATGGTGGCAGGACAGCCTGCGATTAAATAATTGACCGTCGGATATGACCCGACACAATGGCAATTAATCCACCCTTAAAAACTTAAGGTAATAAAATTTAAAGGTTCAAATTCAACGGGCTGCCCTCTCGAAAGGCAGCCCGTTGTTAATTTCAGCCATAAAATCATCGGTGTATCAATGCCGCTGTTCCCTAAGCGCTATAAACTCGCCTCACCGAATCCATACGCTGCCGCCACCAAACGCATTACGGTTTCTGCGGCGTAATATATGAATCCTTGAAACCAAGGAAGTATAGAACTCCGTCTATTCCGATTGTTGAGATGCTCTGACTTGCTTCAGCCTTAACCTTAGGTTTGGCGTGGAATGCAATACCTAACCCCGCCTCCGAAAGCATCGGAAGATCATTGGCGCCGTCTCCCACGGCAATCGTCTGGGCGATGTCGATATTTTCAACCTGAGCGAGTAGCCTCAGCAATTCCTTCTTCCGTTTTCCGTCGACTATGTCGCCGACATGCCTTCCGGTAAGTTTTCCGTCGGGACCTATCTCCAGTTCGTTGGCATACACATAATCGAAATTGTATTTCTGCTTGAGATAATTCCCGAAATATGTGAATCCTCCCGACAGGATAGCCGTTTTATACCCGGATCTCTTTAGCACAGACATCATACGGTCAACCCCCTCTGTGATTGGCAGATTCTCCGCGATCTCCTTCATGACACTTACGTCAAGACCTTTAAGAAGTGCCACACGCCGCTTGAAGCTTTCCTCGAAATCAATCTCTCCCCTCATCGCAGACTCCGTTATCGCCCTCACCTGCTCCCCTACTCCCGCACGGTCGGCAAGCTCATCTATCACTTCCGTGCGGATCAATGTGGAGTCCATATCGAAACAGATGAGCCGGCGGCATCTGCGGTACAGGTTGTCTTCCTGAAGAGATATATCATAATTCAGTCTGCTTGAAAGCTCCATAAGATCACTCTGCATCTTCAGATGATCGGCAGGAGTGCCACGGACAGAAAACTCTATACACGCTTTCGCGGCAGGCTGCTCCCCCTCGTCAAGAGGTATACGCCCGGTAAGCCGGGATATGGAATCGATGTTAAGTCCCTGCTCACTGATCACCCGGGTAGTCTCACATATCTGGCGTGACGTTATCTTTCTTCCGAGAATGGTGATTATATATCTGTTTTTACCCTGCATACCCACCCATTCATCATACTCTTTCTCAGATACTATATTGAAATCCACCTGTACCTTTAGGTCGCTTGTCTTGAAAAGCAGCTCTTTGAGAATCTCTCCGCTCCTGCGGCTGTCAGTCTTGAAAAGAATGCCGAGCGAGAGAGTATGGTGGATGTCAGCCTGACCGATATCGAGAATATCCGCATCATAACGGGCAAGGATTTCTGTAAGGGCTGTGGTGACTCCGCAGCGGTCAGCCCCCGATATACTTATCAATATCAATTCCCTTTCACCTTCGGAGACTGTATTTCTTGTGGGCAAATTGTCTTGCGTCATATGATTTATGAAAAACGGTTAAAAGACAAGGACGGTATCAGAAAAGCAGATACCGTCCCTGTCTACACATATGTTGTGGATTATAATTTATTCTGCGGCGGGAGCATTCCCTTCTTTGTCAAGAAGAGCTATCTTCTCGCGAAGCTGGGCTATGTCTTCTTTGGTTCTCTCTATCCTGCGTTCAAGATCCTTCATAAGGGAATTGCCTGCTGAAGATTTAACATTGAAGAAGCCGAGATTGTTTTCAATAGTCTTAAGTTCCGCCTGACGGTTCTCAAGGGCGCGTACAAGCCTGTCACGTTCACGTCCGATCTTGTTTCCGTCGCCCTCCATCTTCTTGACCTCTCCTTCGAAACGGCGCATGCGCTGGCGCGACTCACGAAGATCAAACGCGCTGAAAAGACGGTCAAGCTGGGAGCGGTATCCGGTCTGGATGGCGTCTTTCTGCTTGAACGGCACGTGTCCGGTCTTCTGCCATTCTGCCTGAAGTTCACGGATGGTGTCTATGACATCTTTGCGCTCCGCGTCTTCAGGTATCTCCGCAAGACGCGCGATGATGGATTTCTTCACCTTGAGGTTTTCGGTTTCTTCGTCACGACGTCCGTTGAGAAGTTTTTTACGCGCGTCATGGAACGCATCCACAGCCGTGCAGAAACGTTTCCAGATCTCGTCGCCTTGCCTGCGGGGCACCATCCCGATAGTGCGCCACTCTTTCTGCAAAGCCACCATCTCATCATAGGCGGAACGATCCTCGAACCTATCCTTTAGGGCTTCCGCCTTCTCGCACAAAGCTTCCTTCTTGGAATAATTGTCCTTGAACTGTTCTTTGGTCTTCTTGAAATACTCTGCCTTGGCAGTAAAGAAGTCGTCGCATGCCTTACGGAAACGTGAGAACAACTGTGCGTTTACTTTTCTGGATGCAAAGCCAAGCCCCTTCCATTCATTCTGGAGGGCGATGATCTCTTTCGCCACCTTGTCCCAGTCAGCAAAATTCTTCAAGGCAGAGATATCGACAGCCTCGACTTTCTCACACAATGCTGTCTTGGCATCCTCATTAGCCTGTTCGGTAGCCTTGCGTTCCGTAAAGAAATCCTGATGACGCTTGTTGATGGCTGTAGACGCCTCTTTAAACTGATTCCAGATCTCTTCTCTCACCTCACGTGCCACGGGGCCGATCTCCCTCCACTGCTCATGGAGAGTCTGAAGCCGTCTGAACGCATCGATCACGTCTTCCTCGGCGACAAGTTCCTTCGCTTTTTCTATGAGTATTGTTTTCAGTTCAAGATTCTTCTTGAAATCCAGATCACGCAGCTCCTTGTTCATCTTAAGACGATCGTAGAATTGCTCGACAGTAGACTGATAAGATTTCCAAATCTCATTTTCAGAGCCGGGAGGTATTTCACCCACATTTTTGAAATCCTGCTGCAGCTGCTGGAATTTGGAAAAATGTACGTTGACATTGTCAATGTCTTCCGCAAGAGCCTTAAGCTCGGAGATAATACGGTTCTTCTCTTCAAGATTTCTCCGGCACTCCTCCTCTTTTGCTTCGAGATAGGCGTTACGTTTTTCCCTGAAATCAGCAAGAAGGTCCTTGAACCTCGCCTCGTTCTCATCCGGCGTTGCGGAAAATGCCTCCGGATCGTTGCCTGCCTCTACAAACGCGTCAAGCTCAGACGAGAGCTGACGGTTATGGAGTGTGTAGAATGCCTGTTTGATAGCTGCCACCTCTTTATGTGCCTCCATGTCGCCGGTAGCGATTATCGCCCCGAGCGCCTCCACAAGTTCCGGTTTCGTCATCTTGTGATAACCGTGATCTTGCGCTTTATTCGAATCCAGGGATTCCGCAGCCTCCGCCATATCCATCGCGGGAGACGATTCTTCCGCACAGACATTATCCCCGGGGACTTCCGCGTCCACAATGACAGATTCAGCAGACTGTCCGGATTCCGTCGCATCAGAAGATCCGCAGGCACATATACTTTCTTTCTCGCCAACCACCTTTTCGGGAGTTGGCTCTGACTTCAACGCCGCCGCATTCGCTTCGCCGTCTACTCGTGTAAGTTCGTCGCCGGAAGGCGACAGCTTATCAAGCTCATTCATAGCTGACAGGTAGATTTTGTTCTGGCTTAGACCGCAATCCTGTGCATGTTGTTTGTGAAGAATTGCCGGTCCACAGCCTTCATGGTTGCTTATTTACGCGTCAAAATTAGCAAATAAATGTCAAACAACAAATTTTAACGCATTTTTATTTTAAAATATAAGAAACTGTTTAAATTTATTTGTCGAAGGAATTGAGAGGATTTGTCAGGCAGATTTTTGATATTTATAAAGGAGTCATGGGGTTCCATAATGACTGAATAAATATCATAAAGATGCCGGCAAAGACCTCAATGACAAGATAAAATAAATTTCAAACAGTTTCTAAGTAGCCTACAAAAAGATAAACGACATTCCGTCTTTTCAAACAGCCTGTCAACAGAGTATATCCCCGCCGCAGACTCAGAAATATTTTTCAGTTTCTTTCAGCCTTTTATCTCCATGGCTATCCATGAAGACAGAAAACATGCTCAAAAATACATCACGGTCGGATCCTCAATAATTTTGTAAGCTTACTGTTTTGTGAAAATTAAGTTTCAATTGTTTTTCTTGATGATCTTGGCGGAGAGGATACGGATATCCTCTTTAGGACGGTCGGCGGAGTCTGTCTCCGCTTTCTGAATCTTTTCCACGACATCCATACCCTTGATCACCTCTCCAAACACCGTATAACCGCCGTCGAGATGTGGGGTGCCTCCTATAGTGGAATAATCCGCCTTTATTTCTGACGGAAGTTCTTCCATCCCGACTTTCTCTTCGGTTTCCTTAATCAGTCTCTGGCGAAGTTCCTCAAGTCTGTCATGATCTCCCGCCTCCTGCAAAGCCTGAATCGAATCACGGTGTTCATATGCGAGCTTCTGGAAACAGTCCTGAAGAGCTTTTGTCCTTTTTTTCATATCCGCCACTTCAAGCTGACGCTCGCTGAATTTAGTACCGGTGACAATATAAAACTGCGAGCCGGACGAACGTTTCTCCGGATTCATGGCGTCTCCGGTACGGGCAGCAGCCAACGCACCGTATTTATGGTAGTGACGCGGATATACGATCTCCGCTTCTATTGTATAACTTGGATCCCCGCTCCCAAGACGGGCACCGGCAGGAGCGTCTTTTGAATTGGGATCGCCCGTCTGGACCATAAACTGATCTATGACGCGGTGGAACAGCACACCGTCGTAATACCCTTCCCCGACAAGTTTCAGGAAATTGTCTCGATGCAGCGGAGTGTCATTATACAGTTCTACCGTTATGTCGCCCATGGTGGTGTTCAGCTCCACCACTGCGTCATCGGGATATTTCGGTTTTATATCATCCATATTCGTCTGTGCAAACGCGGAAGCGGCCCCGAGAAACAGGGTCGCCACCGCTGTAATTATCCTTTTCATTTATTAATGTATCTATTATTCACAAACCGACGGCGCCTCAGATATTGACACGCGTCATATCACTGAAGCGGGAAATATACGTTTGTAGATCCTGCGGAAATTATCATCGGTTTTCATAAGCTCGCCGGCGCGGTCTTTATAATCCGCCCCCCACACGGCCTCAAGCAGAGAACCGATATAACGTCGCTCCCTGTCTTTGCCTATTGCCGCCTCTATAAGCTGTGGCACCCAGACAGAGAAAGCTTCCGGGTCAACGGCATTCAGGAAACGCGCGGTGCTTGACAGGAACTGCCCGGTACAATCCACTCTTTTAAGATTGTCTATCAGTTCCGGCATCATTTCGCCAATCGAGTCCACATTGTTGACTATATATTCATAGGTTGCCATTCCATCCGGATCGTTTTCCAGATTTTTCAATAACTGTTCCATGATTCTGTATTTTTATGGCGCAAAAGTAAAAATTTTTAGCCAAATAGCTAAATTAAACTCTATAATTTTTCTTTCAGCCATCAATAAATTGTCCCAACGCACCAAATAAAACACTATAATTTTTCCATATAAATCCATTTTATTAACTTTGCACTGATAAAAAACGCCGTCTTCCGCATTTGTCCGGAAGACAATAACACATTTTTTATGCAAAACGGCATTCCAACGGAAAAACCGGAGCTTTCGATGCAAAACGGGAGTTTCGTCATTGTCATAGGACGTCAGTTCGGCAGCGGAGGGAGAAAAATAGGGAAACTGGTCTCCAAACGTCTCGGATATGAATACTATGACAAGGAGCTTCTTGCCGAAGCCGCCCAGAGCTTAGGTTTTTCCCAAGACATTTTCGCAGCCCACGACGAGCGCAAGCCATCACCCCTGAAGTCTCTGTTACAGGGTATTTACGGCATAGCTGACAATTTTCACGACACATCCATATGTGGTGAATCCCTGTATCACGCCCAATCTGAGGTGATAAAGAAGATATGTGAAAAAGGATCATGCGTGATTGTAGGCAGAACTGCGGATTACGTCTTGCGCCACCATCCGGGACTCATCAGCGTGTTTCTCCACGCCCCGATTGAAAAACGGGCGCGCCAGATTGTAGGAAGAGGCGACGCTCCCGATCTTGATTCCGCCACAGACATGGCGAAGAAGAACGACCGGAAACGGGAAAGCTACTACAATTATTATACAGGCGGAGGATGGGGAAAGGCATCATCCTATCATCTTTCAATCGATGCTTCGAGCATCAGGGATGAAGATATCGTGGACATGATAATCTCTTTCGCCAACGCGAAAAAAAGACACGGCTGAACACAGCGGAAAGCTTTACGCAGAAGGGTGGTCTGTCGCTTGAAGACAGGATCTTCAAGAGGAAAGTCCGGGCAACACAGGGCACCATGTTTCCTAACGGGAAGCCGGCGGCGACGCCGGGGATAAGTGACAGAAAACAACCGCCTCCCCCCCGGGGAGGTAAGGGTGAAAAGGCGGGGTAAGAGCCCACCGGCTCCCTTGGCGACAAGGGAGGCCGCACATCCCATGGGTTGCAAGGCCAAATATACCGGCAGTCAAGGATTGCCCGTCCATTGCCGGGGGGTAGGCTGCTTGAGCCAGCGGGCGACCGCGTGGATTAGATAAATGACAGACGCCATCTTTCAGATGGCACATAACCCGGCTTATATCCCTTCTGCATTTTTTAACCGGAGAAGCATAGCTTCTCCGGTTATTTTTTAAGCGACACACTCTGAACCATACCTCCTTTTTCAGCATTTTATCTCATATCAGAAGTTGCCACGGCAACCATAACCATTATCCACAGACATTCATAATGACCGAAAAAAAAGAATCATTCATAAGCAGACTGATCGACAAGACATCCAATCTTGTCAATTATTGCTGGACAGGAGTGTGGCATGAAACCAAAGACACAACAGGTATAAGGATCCTGAAAGTGGCAAACCTGTCAGTCCGCTCCTTTCTTGACCGGGATCTGCAGTCAAAGTCCATGTCGCTCACTTATTCCACAGTGCTCGCCATCGTCCCGGCGCTCGCCCTTATATTCGCCATAGGACGGGGATTCGGATTCCAGTCGCTGCTTGAAGACCAGCTTTTCAAAAGTTTTCCGGCACAAAAACAGGGTATCTCATTTGCGTTGAAATTTGTTGACTCTTATCTTAAGGAGGCGTCGCAGGGCTTGTTTGTGGGAATCGGCATAATATTTCTTTTATGGACATTGATTTCTCTCCTGTCTAATATAGAATCCGCTTTCAACGGAGTGTGGGACGTGAAACAAGACCGTTCGTTCTATCAGAAAGTGACCGATTATATAGCCATCTGCCTGATGGTGCCTGTGCTGATGATATGTTCTTCCGGAGTTTCTATATTTATGTCCGCATCCATACAGGACAATTCCACGCTGGCATTCCTCTCCCCCCTTGTCAACATCGCCCTTGAGGCAGCTCCTTTCATTCTCGCGTGGCTGGCGTTCTCCCTCTCATTTTTTCTTATCCCAAACACTAAAGTGCAGTTCAGATACGCTGCCATAGCCGGGGGACTTAGCGCCTTGCTTTTCCAGATCTTGCAATTATTGTTCGTAAACGGACAGATATATGTGTCAAAATACAACGCCATCTATGGATCTTTCTCATTCCTCCCACTGCTTCTCATATGGCTCCAGCTGTCTTGGCTTATACTGCTTTCCGGATGCGTACTCACATATTCGCTGCAAAACGTTTTCGCATTTAATTTCATGGGAGACTTCAACAGGTTGTCATTAAATTATCTCCGTAAAGTCACAATTATTCTCACAGCCGCCATCGTGGGTAGATTCCGCAAAGGGAAAACCCCGCTCAGCAGGTCACAGCTCAGTTTCTACTACGACATACCGCTCAGGGTGGTGGGCAGGATATGCGAGAATCTCAACAAAGCGGGACTGACATATTATGTCGTGCTCCCCAACGACCGGACGGGAGTTGCGCCTGCCCAAGAGACCGGCGGACTCAGCGTCGGGGAACTGCTTTCAAGGCTCGACCATGTCGGAAGCCATTCCTTCATACCACGTTTTTCAATTGTCTACTCCGGAATTTTAAATAAAATAGACTTGTGGCTCAAGGAGGCATACGGCATCCTTGACAACAAACTGATAGCCGATATCGAGCTTCCTGAAGACTCCGACAAGGAACAGGCGATCCTCGAAAATGGAAAAACTTTCCTGAAAAACGAAGATTCAAGTCCTTCATGACAGTTTTAACTGACAATTTGTGTGTTATACAACATAATTTGAGAATTTTTTATGTCATAATTTGATTAATTTGGAAAATAGTTGCATCTTTGCCATGTAAATTTTATCTTTGTAGATGATTTATCCATATTATCAATCCCGATGGATTGTAGATGCGAATCTCTTATCTCCTTACAGTTTATCCGGAATGTGAAATCATGGCCAAAATTTAAAATTACCTAATACAGATATAATATTCTATGAGTTATCTGAAATTTGACAAGAGTCTGATGATTAACCTGGAACAAAGTCTTCCCAAGGAAATGCTCCGGACAAACAAATCAGGCGCTTACCATTGTACGACTATTGTCGGATGCAACACGCGCAAGCAGCACGGGCTGCTCGTGATTCCAATTCCGGAAATGGACGACAAGGCGCATGTGCTGCTGTCTTCTCTTGACGAAACCGTGATCCAGCACGGAGCGCCTTTCAACCTCGGGCTGCACCAGTATGGCGAAGGAGTATTCAGTCCGAACGGGCACAAATATATCCGCCAATACGAATGTGAGTCGGTTCCCACGGTGACCTATCGTGTGGGAGGTGTGATCTTTACCAAGGAAAAAGTCTTCATATCCCATGAAAACCGCATTCTCATAAAGTATACTCTTGTAGAGGCACATTCCCCCACTACGCTACAGTTCCGTCCGTTTCTGGCTTTCCGAAACGCCAATGACCTCTGCATCGAAAACAATGCGATAAATACATCCACTCAGCCCGTAAGGAACGGCATCTCGACATGCCTTTACGACGGTTATCCCTCATTGTTCATGCAATTCTCAAAGGCTCCCGAATGGGTGAATGACGGACATTGGTACAAAGGCATAGAGTATTACAAAGACAAGGACAGAGGCATACCCTATAAGGAAGACCTCTGGGTGCCGGGATATTTCCAGCTCCCTATCAAGAAAGGGGAATCAATCATTTTCTCCGCATCAACATTCGAGACCGACCCGGACAAGTTCTTTGAGACATATCAGGAGGAACTCAAGACACGCACATGCCGCACAAGTTTCTACAATTGTCTGAAAAACTCAGCCAAGCAATTCTATCTGAAAAACAGATATGGCACATTTATAATGGCGGGATACCCCTGGTATAACGTCCGAGCCAGAGACGAACTGATGGCTCTTCCGGGATGTACCCTCGCCATAGATCACAGAGAGGACTACGAGGTGATAATGGACACATTCCTGAAAGCCCTTGGAAGATGGCTCAACGACGGCATAAAAGACAAGACCATAGGAGAGATCGACCTTCCTGACATACCGCTCTGGACCATCTGGACTATCCAGCAGTTCAGAAGATCTGTGAATACGGCGGAATGCCGCGAAAAATATGGAGAAGCGGTGAAATGGATCATAGAAGAGATACGCAGCGGTAAAGTTCCGAACCTGAGACCGGACGGCAACGGACTGCTGTCGACAAACGGCTCCGACTCACCGGTGACTTGGCTTTCCGCCTCCATCGATGGCAAACCTATAATTCCTCGCACAGGATACATTCTTGAATTTAACGCGCTATGGTACAACGCGCTGAAATTCCTTATATCTCTTTACGAAAACGAACCGTCAGAGCAGGATTATCTTGACGGAATAAGATCTCTCGCAGACAAAGTAAAGGGATCATTCATAGATACTTTCCTTAACGATTACGGCTACCTTTACGATTACGTCAACGGCACTTACACAGACCTTGAGGTGCGTCCGAACATGGCTATAGCCATAGGTATGGAATATTCGCCACTTGACAGGAGACAACGCAAAAAAGTGCTTGATCTCATCACCCGCGAGCTTCTCACGCCCAAAGGATTGCGCTCTCTCAGTCCTAAAAGTTACGCCTATCGCCCGGCATATGTGGGCGATCCTGTCCAAAGGGAATACGCCGTGCATCAAGGACCCGCACGTCCATGGCTGTTTGGCTTCTATGCCGATGCCTATTTCAAAGTATTTGGAGTGAGCGGTGTCGGATTCATAGAGAGAATGCTCATAGGATATGAAGATGAAATGACCGAAGGTTGTATCGGGTCATTGTCGGAACTTTACGACGGCAATCCTCCCTACACCGGCCGCGGGGCTGTGAGCACCGCCAAGAACGTCGGGGAAATTCTCAGGACTTTGAAAAACGTAAAAGAACTAAATAAACTACAAACCTTAGAAACCGAAGAATCGAAATGAAGGCTTTAATGTTCGGATGGGAATTCCCTCCGCATATCCTCGGCGGTCTCGGCACAGCAAGCTACGGTCTAACCAAAGGTATGCACAACAACGGCAATATGGAAATCACGTTCGTGATTCCAAAGCCGTGGGGTGATGAGGAACGTGGCTTTGCCAACATCATTGGAGCGTGCAACACCCCCGTGGCTTGGCGCGACGTGTCTTGGGATTATGTCAACTCAAGAATCGGGAAGGTGATGGATCCGCAGACTTATTTCAACCTCCGCGACCACATCTACGCCGATTTCAACTATATGCGCCTCAATGATCTGGGTTGCATCGAATTTTCAGGGAAATACCCCAGTAATCTTGTTGAGGAAATCAACAACTATTCCATCGTGGCGGGCGTGATAGCCCGGACTGTCCCGTGCGACGTGATCCATTCCCACGACTGGCTCACATATCCGGCTGGAATACACGCTAAGAATGTCACCGGCAAACCGCTCGTAATACATGTACACGCCTCCGAATTCGACAGGTCGAGAGGGAAACCGAATCCGACCGTGTTTGGAATCGAAAAAGACGGCATGAACAACGCTGACCATATCATCACGGTTTCCGATCTTACACGCAACACTGTAATCGAGAAATATGGCATTGACCCGGCAAAGGTTACTACTGTCCATAATGCGGTGATTCCATTGAGCGACGAGCTGCTCAACCTAAAACGCTCGGAGACAAAAGACAAGGTAATAACCTTCCTCGGACGAATAACAATGCAGAAGGGTCCGGAATACTTTGTGGAAGCTGCGGCAAAAGTGCTCCAGAAAAATAAAAACGTACGCTTCGTGATGGCGGGAGGCGGCGACATGGAGGAGGCGATGATCAGGCTCGCGGCAAAACGCGGGATAGCCGACCGTTTCCACTTTACAGGATTCCTCCGCGGCAAGGAGGTTTACCAGATGTTCCGCGATTCCGATGTTTACGTAATGCCTTCGGTATCCGAGCCATTCGGTATTTCGCCTCTGGAGGCGATGGAAATGGGCGTGCCTTCAATAATTTCCAAACAGAGCGGTTGCGCCGAAATTCTTGACAATGTGATCAAGACAGACTACTGGGATGTGGACGCCATGGCAGACGCCATGCACTCCATCATCACAAACAAGGCGCTGTATGACACGCTCCGTGACCGTGGCATCGAGGAGATCCACAATATAACCTGGGAAAAGGCAGGCAAAAAGGTGATCGACATATACAACAAAGTGATCGAATCACGTGGGTAATCCATTTTGGCTTGATCACTGTTCAATCAGATAAATATCAATATAATGAAATCAGTTTGTTTTTATTTCAAGATACATCAGCCTTTCAGGTTGAAACGATACAGATTTTTCGACATAGGCAACGACCATTACTATTATGACGATTTCGCAAATGATGAAATCATCTCCCGCCTTGCCGAATCAAGCTATATCCCCATGGCGGAGACACTCCTCCAGATGATCAACGACAGCAACCGCGACTTCAAATGCTCTCTCAGCATTTCAGGCACCGCTATCGAACAATTCCAGCTATACGTGCCTGAATTCATAGATCTCCTGAAGAAGCTTGCCGACACAGGATGCGTGGAGTTCCTTAGCGGCACATATTCACACAGCCTGTCGTCTCTTGAAGATCCTGAAGAGTTCCTTAGAGAAGTAAAGGCTCACGACAGTCTTATACAGCGCCTGTTTGGCGTGAAACCTTCTGTTTTCGCCAATACGGAACTAATATATGATGACGACATCGCCTGCCTGATCGCCTCGATGGGATTCAAAACCACCCTCACTGAAGGAGCCAAGCATATACTCGGATGGAAATCTCCCGATTATATATATTCGGCAGCCACGGCACCTCAGGTAAGACTCCTCCTGACAAATGACAAACTCGCCGAAGACATCTCGCGCAATTTCAATAATACTGCATGGGATGAGTATCCCCTCACTGCCGACAAGTATGTAGACTGGCTCGCGTCTCTTCCCAAAGAGGAACAGGTGGTCAACCTGTATCTGAGCATGGACACTTTCGGATCTTTCCTGCCAAGAGAGACCGGTATCTTTGATTTCATGAAGGCGCTTCCGAGATTCGGCAAAGAAAAAGGAGTGGAGTTCACCACACCTTCCGATGTTGTGGCGAAGCTCAAGCCGGTAGGTGAGATTTCCGTGCCATTCCCTATCTCAGACATAGACGAGGCGCGTGACGTGTCGGCATGGAAAGGCAACGAGCTCCAGAACGAGGCGCTCAACAAACTGTATGCCGTGGCGGAGAGAGTAAGCCTCTGCGAAGACCGCCGTCTGAAGCAGGACTGGGCATATCTTCAGAGCAGCGACCATTTCTACTATATGAGCACCAAAAATATGGCAGACGGCGCAAGCCATGCGGCGTTCAGTCCGTATGACTCTCCATTCGCGGCATTCACAAATTATATGAACGTGCTGGCGGATTTCCTTGTACGTGTGGAAGAGCAGTATCCTGAAAATATCGACAACGAGGAGCTTAATTCTTTGCTTCTCACGATTCGAAATCAGAGTCAGGAGATCAACGAGCTCAACAAGGAGGTAAACAACCTGCGCAACAACATCCTCAATTCAGATGATTCCATCAACGCCCCCAAAGAGGAGCTTCTTGAAATCGCGGAAGCGTCTGACGTTGAAAAACAGGAGCCGGAAAAGCCCCAGAGGAAAAAGCCGGGAAGAAAACCCAAAGGGGAAGCTGCAGCCAGACCGGGAAGAAAGAAAAAATAAAACCGCAATACCGGATATGGAAACGGGTGCCGCATCTGACGGCACCCGTTTCTTTCTAATCGTTTATGTCATGTTGGTGTTTATGCCTTATACCGCAAGGATATTATCCAAATTTTGAAATTTTCCTAAGCTGAGGTTCATTAAGCAGTTTTATTCTGCGACCGTCCACCAATATCAGTTTCTCTGTCATGAAAGCGGTGAGTGTACGGATCGCGTTCGATGTCGTCATGTTGGAAAGATTTGCAAGATCCTCGCGGCTCATGTAAATCTTTAAAGTCGCATCATCATCCTCAAGCCCGTAATTGTCGGCAAGAAGCAGGAGAGCCTCCGCGAGCCTGCCACGTATATGCTTCTGGGTAAGATTGACTATCTTGGTGTCGGAGCCACCGAGATTGCACGACAGCTCATGAATAAAAAACATCGCCAGATCATTGTTCCTCTTGATCAGACTCTCGACAACATGCATCGGTATACAACCGATGACCGACGCTTCAAACGCCGCACATGATGAAACATAATTTTCGCGCGCGAAATATGCCCGGTAACCGAAATATTGCACCGGACGGTAAAGGCGCAGTATCTGCACACGGTCGCCTATACCGCTTTTATACATCTTAACTTTCCCTTCAAGCAGACACCAGAGATTCTCCGGTTCTTCATGCTCCGCATAGATTATCTGACCCTTCTTATAGTTCAGAATGGTGAAATTGTCTGTGACTATCCTTTTCTCCTCCGCGGAGAGGATATTCCACAAGTCTGAAAGGTCCTCGCTTATAATCTGTTCAAGAGTACTTTTCTTTAACATTACTGTTTGAAAATGGTTATGACAACAAAAAAAGACGCTGAATTGGATATTTTTAAAAAACAGCGTGAATACACATCCGCACTGACCTTAAAAACAAAACTTAAAAACGACTTTTTATTTTTTATGTTTCACAACACAAATTTAAAACATTTTTTTGTAACATAAAAACTTCTTGACATTTTTATGCCTAATTCCTCACCTTTTTAATTTCCCGTTTGCCGTACGGGGCAAATGTCTTACCCACTCAATGACTTTAGGAACCTCCCACGGATCAAGAACAGACTTCAAATCGGATAATAATTCCAACTTTTCTGACTCCTCGGAACCCTCTATCAGAAGAACCACCATCCTACCCCATTTAAGATCCGCCCGCGATGTTATCATATAAGGAGCATTCACCAGCATCGAGATTTTTCGTTCCACATCATACGGATTGACTTTCTTGCCTCCCGTAATAATGACGTGGTCCCATCTTCCGGTGATCTTGAACATTCTGTCTCCTGAAATCTGGGCAAGATCATTTGTGACGATTTCTTCACCACTACTGAATCTGATGACCAAACACCCCCGGGAGTCGCTCCCGACCTTTATACCATCAAGCGTCTCGAACCAATCTTCCTTCTCCCGGACTTTCCGAAGCGCGATATGCGATGATGTTTCTGTCATGCCGTATGTCTCGTATGCGTTCAATCCGGATTTCTCTACGCGGGCACGTAAACGCACATCTATCGCCGACCCTCCTATTATCATAGCCCCTATGGACGGCATCTCCCGGATATTGTCAAGAATATGAATAAGCTGGGACGGCACCACTGCCACAAGATCCAAACTGTCAGCGGCGCAGAACGATCCAAGAGGTCTGTTTGACGGTGTTTCGTGACTGAACCGGCATCCGGCGAGCTCTGACCTCACCGCCATCATTTTCCCTCCTATGAAATCCGCCGACACACAGGAATGAAGCCGGCTTCGGGAGGAGACGGAGAAAAAACGGTTTGTACGCAACGCGCTTTCCTTGACAAAATCTTTGGAGAGCCGTATTATTTTCGGCTCTCCTGTCGATCCGGAAGTCCTTGCCTCTATATAGGGGACTTCGCTTTTCCACTCTTCAAAAAAATCTTCGAATGTCATCTTTCTTCTATCAGTGTCTTGCTGAATAAAATACTCCTGACTCCCTTGAAATCACATATGCCATTTAAGATCCTTGAACTGTTGATAATCCAATTGTTCTTTCGGATCAAATCTCAACCTGTCGGAATCAAGGCTTACAGGGGTGATGAAATTGTCGGAAAATACGCCTCCTGTACCCAATCCCTGCGGACCCGAAGCACCGACATACGATGTCCATTGTGCTATGGCGTTCAGTCCCACATTTGACTCAAGAGCAGATGTGACCCACCATCCGATACCTCTGTCTTCCGCCAGAGATATCCACTCCTCTCCCCCTGAAAAACCTCCGCACAGCGCCGGCTTCAATATTATATAAGAGGGATGAACGGTATCAAGCATCGACGCGCGTTCCTCGGTCGTACCCTTCCCGATAAGTTCTTCATCAAGGGCGATAGGGAGAGGAGACACTTTACATAGGAACGACATCATTTCTGGATTTCCCGCAGGTATAGGCTGCTCTATGGAATGAATCCCGAGATCCGCGAGACGCTTCAGACGGGGCAACGCGTTGTCCATGGAAAATCCGCCGTTGGCATCTACCCTGATTACAAGCTCTTCCGGATCAAAGCGTTTTCTGATATATTCAATCATATCCACCTCCTGTCTCCAGTCAATGGCACCTATTTTCAGTTTGATGCATCTGAATCCTGATTCCACCTTGGAGTCGATACGCTCTATCATCCTGTCGAAATCACCCATCCAAACAAGACCGTTGATTACTATCTCCGTTTTCCCTTCGGTGAAAGATGAAGGATAATATATCCCTCGGCATCCGTTGGAATAGTCAAGCAACGCCTGTTCAAAGCCGAACTGTATTGACGAATGTCGTGAAAGGTCGGTCTGCCTGCCTATAGCCACATTGGCGAGGAGTTCGGTAAGTTTCCATACATAATTGCCGTCGGCTTCCGGAGAAAGCCCCGGAAAAACGGCAGCCTCCCCTATTCCGAAATGCCCCGGATTTTCCTCATCAAAAATTTTGATGAGGAAAGTAGGCTTTTCAGTCATGACCCCGCGTGATGTGCCGCCGGGTTCATTGAAATGCAACAGATACGGTGCAAAAGCGAGACGCATGTTCAGGGGAATTTGGGGAACTGTTCAAAATTTGGATCCCGTTTCTCAAGGAATGCATTTTTCCCTTCTTGCGCCTCATCCATCAGATAATACATGAGAGTGGCATCTCCTGCAAATTCCATGAGTCCTGCCTGACCATCGAGCTCGGCATTAAGACCACGTTTTATCATCCTGATCGCCAACGGGCTGCGCATCATTATGGTACGGCACCATTCTACCACCTCATCTTCAAGTCTGTCGAAAGGCACCACCTTGTTGACCATCCCCATCTCGAGAGCCTCTTCCGCAGTGTATTGTCTACACAGGAACCATATCTCCCGTGCCTTTTTCTGACCCACGCAACGGGCGAGATAAGAAGATCCGAAACCGGCGTCAAAACTTCCCACCTTCGGTCCGGTCTGACCGAAACGCGCGTTGTCTGAAGCGATAGAGAGATCGCATATCACATTAAGGACATTGCCTCCCCCGATTGAATATCCGTTGACCATGGCTATTACAGGTTTCGGCAAAGAACGGATGGCATGGTGCAGTTCAAGCACATTCAGCCGGGGCACCCCATCTGAATCCACATATCCCCCTCTCCCTTTTGCATTTTGGTCACCACCGCTGCAAAACGCCTTGTCTCCGGCTCCGGTCAACACGACCACGCGTATATCCTGACGTTCGCGACATATCGACATTGCGTCAAGCATCTCTCGGTTGGTCAGAGGGCGAAAGGCGTTGTAGACTTCCGGACGGTTGATCGTGATCTTGGCGATCCCTTCAAATTCTTCAAAAAGAATATCTGTATATTCTTTGATCGGTTTCCAATTATACATTGCTGTTATCTTATTTCTTGACTTTTATATTCATATATTCTTTTAGTACTCCGGCTCCCAGTTCGCCGTCGCACACTATCCTCAGTATCCCCTTTCGGGATGAACCGAAAAGCTTGCGCAACCCGCTACGTAATCCTACAGCATCTTGCGCCTCTGAATATTCCCATCCGTATCCCTCTGCAAGATGGGAAAGCGGCAGGATAGGGGCGCAGCAGAAATATTGTTCCCGCTCCTCAAGGGATGAAGTGGATGGAATGAAACGGAAGATTCCACCTCCCGAGTTATCAATGACAATAATCTTCATTCTGTCTGGTATGTCGGGAAGAGACAGAGATCCGACATCATATGCCATCGACATGTCGCCTGTGACCATGACAGTGGTCCCTTTGTACATCTTTGCACCGCCTACCGCCGTAGAACAGCTTCCGTCTATCCCTGACACTCCTCGGTTGCAATAAGACGCATGAGGGAGACGGCTTCCTGTGATCTGTGCGTAACGAACGCTTGTGCCGTTGGATAAAAACAGATTTGCGTCAGAAGGGAGCATTTCATTTATTATTTCAAACGCTTTCAATTCGCTCCACGGGGCATCATCTACATATTTTTGTTTCACCGCCTTAGCCTGAAGGCGTGCGGTTTTCCATACATCACTGTAATCTAAAGGAGAGTCATGATCCTGCAATGCTGTTCTATGCCGTTTTTCAATAATTTTCCCGGTCACGACAGCCAATTGATGGATGAACCTTGCCGGATCCGCCTCTATCCGTCGGGTCAGCGACATAAAGCAATCGGATGTGGTATGGTTCCATCCCAACGCCCAATGCTCACACCTGCCGCGGTTTCGTCTAAGATATTCCTTAAGCTTACGCGACACAAGCGAACCTCCTATGGATATGACTATATCCGGCGATATGGCGTCAAGTTCTTCTTCCGGGAAAGCCGTCAATACAGAATCCACCCCGCAGGCATTGTCTGGAAGATGCAGGTTTGACAGGGTCTCTGTCATAGCCACCACATTCGGAAGGGAACACAATTCACCTGCCGCCTTGTGCAGCCTCGAATCCGGAGACAGGAAACCTGCAACGAACATGACTTTCGATTTCGCGACTATTTCAGCCATACCCCTTATAATCTCCCTGTTGACAATGCCATCAGAGGAAATCATCTCGATCACCCTCGGAGCCACACATGTCCTCAATGTTTTTCCACCCAGAGGCTCACCAATCCTTACGTTGATGTGCACCGGACCTCTCCTGCGCGAAGTAGCCTCGATCATAGCGTCGTTGGCTATACGGTTGGCATACCATAGAAGCTCCCCGTCGTCATTACCCCATGCAGGAAGCTCATAACTTTGTTTTACAAAATTGGAAAGTGCCTCAAACTGTCGCAACGTCTGGGAATCATCCTGATCTATCCATTGCTCGGGACGGTCAGCCGATATTACTATCAAAGGCAACGCCTGATAGAAAGCCTCCGCGACGGCAGGCGCGAAATTAAGCAACGCCGTGCCGGAGGTACATATCAAAGCCACGGGACGTCGGCTTACGGAAGCCATACCCAATGCCATGAAAGCGGCGGAGCGCTCATCTATCACATTGTGTTTCCGCAATCCGACCCTTGCCGCCGCCGCGATAATGAGAGGCGCGTTTCTGGAACCCGGACAGCACACCACATCTTTCACACCACTCTTTTCCATGACATCGAAAAGTATGGCGCAAAAATTTTTATCGGTGTCTCGAATCATCCCTGTCATACGAATCTTATCGGCTTATACCCTCTCAGGAACGCATCGGCATCCATCCTTTTTTTCCCTGCCGGCTGCAACGAAAGTATCTCGATAAAACCGTCGGATGTCTCTACAAACAGACGGTTTTTTCTGACAATGATGTGTCCCGGTATTCCTTCGGATACATTTCCCTCCTGTGTCGGAACAGATGTCTCAAAAATTTTCACATCCGTCACCGTGCCCTCGTTCCTTGAGTCTTCAAATCCAGACCAAGCGGCGGGATATGGGGAAAGACCTCTTACCAGATTATGTATTTTTTCCGAAGGGGTGTTCCAGTCGATGTGACACGTTTCTTTAAATATTTTCGGTGCCGGGATATATTCACCTTCCGGCTGGGGACTGGCGGTCACAGATCCGGAGGCGATCTCTTTGACAGTCTCCGACACCATTCCTGCGCCAAGTTCCATCAGACGGTCATGCACATCCCCGACGTTGTCTGTCGGAAGGATATCTATGCTCCGTTGTCCGATAATATCTCCGGTATCGATCTCATGTTTCAGGAAGAAAGTCGTGACTCCCGTTCTCGTCTCGCCATTTATCACCGCCCAGTTGATAGGAGCGGCTCCACGATATTTCGGGAGGAGCGAAGCGTGAAGATTGAATGTTCCTTCCGGAGGCATCGCCCATACAATCTCCGGCAGCATCCTGAAAGCTATCACAATAAAAAGATCCGCACCTATCGCCCGCAGCTCTTCCACAAAATCCGGAGACTTAAGCTTCTCCGGCTGCAACACTTTCAACCCGTTTGCTACCGCATAACGCTTCACATCGCTTTGAATCAGCTTATGACCGCGCCCGGCAATCTTGTCAGGCATTGTGACAACAGCAGCTATGTCATGACCGTCTTTGACAAGACGGTCGAGACTTGCCACCGCAAATTCGGGAGTACCGAAAAATACTATCTTAAGTTTTCTATCGCTCATATCTCTTATATTATTGCAACTGTCTGCCGAATACTTCCATGTCCGCCTTACAATGACAATACATCACGACACGGTTATTCAGCCTCTTTTATATTCATTCCAATGTTCTTTTGCAATGATATTTCACGTCCGGTCAATCATCACAATAATGACGGAGCACTCTCCGGTAAGAGTTGAAGATTTTGGATTTTGAGACAAATCCTATATATTTCCCATTGTCCACCACAGGGAGATTCCATGCGTTGGTCTTGTCAAATATCCTCATCACCTCCTCCATCGGCTGGCTGACGTCTATGCGGGCGGGAGGCATTGACATGAAACGGGTGACATGCATCTTTTTGTACAGATCCGGCCGGAACATGATGTTGCGTATGTCATCAAGCAGAACCACACCCACCAGCATGCCTCCCTCATCTGTCACAGGAAACAGATTCCGGTTGGAAGTCGCGATTATGTCTACAACCTCTTTCAGATTCATGTCCGGACGGACGCATTTGAAGTCTTTTTCAATCACATTGTCAATCTTTAGCAATGTCAGCACAGACTTGTCTTTCTCATGGGTCAGAAGATCACCCTGTTTTGCGAGACGCATGGTATAGATGCTGTAAGGCTCGAATATACGGATGGTCATGAATGATAAAGTCGACACTATCAGAAGGGGGAGAAACAGATTGTACCCACCCGTCATCTCCGCCGTGAGGAAGATAGCCATAAGCGGCGCGTGCATTACCCCGCTCATAAGCCCCGCCATACCGAGCAAGGTGAAATTTTTATTGGAAATGCCAACCCCGCCGTCAAACATATTGTTGAGGGCGTAGGCGAACAGAAAACCACACAAAGCCCCCACAAACAACGACGGGGCAAATGTGCCTCCCACACCACCGGCTCCATTGGTGGCGCTGGTGGCGAAAACCTTTGTCAGTATAATCGCACCGATGAAACATGCGATAAACCATATGTTGTCACGATCCACATAAAAGAACGTGCCGTCGACTATCTTGGAATAATCCCCGTCAAGAAGATAATTTATTGCGTCGTAGCCTTCTCCATAAAGAGGGGGGAGCACAAATATCAGACCGGCAAGAATGATTCCTCCTATCGCTATTTTCAGCACCCTGTGTTTAAGCCTGGAAAACATGGTCTCCATCATAAACATCATTCTTGTGAAATATAAGGATACGAAACCACAAAACACACCTAACAATAAAGTATATGGGATCTTGCTCACTGAAAACGGCTCGCTTTGTGAAAAGAAAAACTCAGAATCATACCCTTCAAGCACATACGCGACGGTAGCTCCTGTGATAGAAGATATCAACAGCGGCATGACGGTGGCTCCGGTGAGATCGATCATCAGCACCTCAAGCGTGAAAAGCATCCCTGCTATGGGAGCCCGGAATATTCCGGCGATACCGGCAGCCGCACCACAACCTACAAGCACCATCAATATTCTGGGAGACAGACGGAAAGCCTGTCCGACATTCGATCCTATCGCCGCTCCCGTAAATACTATGGGACCCTCCGCCCCGACTGACCCGCCGAACCCTATTGTCACGGATGAAGCCACCAGAGATGCATACATATTTTTCTTTTTAAGACGGGATTTATTGCGTGAGATAGCATACAGCACCTTTGTCACTCCGTGAGAAATGTTGTCTTTGACAACAAACTGAAGAAAGAGAACCACGATCAATATGCCGACCACAGGATAAATAAGATAGAGATAATTTGCAGTCGTGGCACTGAGATGTGAGGTCAGCAAAGACGATATCTCATGAATAAGATACTTGAGCAGCTGCGCGGCAAAACCGCATACAACCCCTACTATCAATGCGAGAAAAAGTACAAAATTTCTCTCTTTTATATGGCGCTCACGCCATTTTACGATGTCGAGCCACCACTCTGTAAATCTGTTATGTTGTTCTGAATATGCCATTTTAATTATTTGTTAAAGTCCTCGTCCGCATGCCACTGTCCTCACCGTATAGATCAGTATTTTTATATCAAGAGACAACGACATGTTGGAAAGGTATATAAGATCATATCTGGTACGTTCCACCATTTGCTCCACATTGGATGCGTATCCATACTTGACCATCCCCCATGATGTGATCCCGGGACGGACCTGACATACCAATGCATAATATGGCGCTTTTTCCATAATTTTTTCGATATAATGACGGCGTTCCGGACGCGGACCGACGATCGACATGTCCCCTTTAAGCACATTCCAGAACTGCGGCAGTTCGTCAAGCCTATATTTCCGCAATATCCTGCCTGCCGCTGTTATCCTTTCATCATTGTCGGATGACAACCGGGGACCTTCCTTTTCCGCATCCTCTATCATTGTCCTGAACTTGTATATGTTGAACGGACGTTGTTTCCAGCCTATACGCTCCTGCTTGAAAATAATTTTCCCCGGAGAACTTCTTTTCACCCAAAAAGCTATGGCGATATATAGCGGAGACATAAACAGAAGTAAGAAAACCGACATAACGACATCAAATGTGCGTTTTATATTTTTTGAGGATTCCGATATTGCCGGCGATGCAATCTCTACAAAGGGATCTCCATATATGTCGTTAAGGCGAATGGATGATGTCAGTATTGAAAACGTGTCAGGTATAATCCTGACCGACAGATTCAAAGGCTGGAGATAGTAAAGAAGATTCAATATCTTTTTATCATCCATAGAATCAGGTGCTATTATAAGATGATCTATGGAAAATTTGTCACATAGCTCCGAAATGTCTTCCAGGCGATAGGTATCACCCGCTGTTTCATCAACAGGCTCTCCGGGGATGGCCACATATCCGAATATGCGGTAGCTTACACGGGACGGACTTTCGAGCAAACGCCGTGCAGTATGCCTTCCGGTGGCGGAGCTGCCGACAACCAGCACCCTGAATTCCCATTGATGGAGATGGAAATATCTTGAAGTTCTGAGTGTGATCGCGATTCTCACTGCATAACAGCAGACAAACAGGATCAAAAACAGCGTGGCTATGAGTTCATAATTGACAGTACGGTCCACTGATCCGTCATTGATCAGGAAAACCATATATATTATTGCGGAATTGATGATTGCGGAATATATAGTTGTCTGCAATTCTTGCAACCTTGACTTTCCGAACGGACAGTTATAATATCCCGAAAGCCAGAATATACCGCACATCATCAGAGGCACGGCACACTGCTCAGCCAATAATTTGTCAGATAATACATAATCCCACACACTATACTCTCCTGACCGGATATCGAGAATCTTAAATCTAAAGAGATTGAACAAAAAGAATGCGACATTTCCCGTCAGCAAATCACCGACGAAATACCTTGTCCTTTGCAATCTTTTTGTAATCCCGGTATCCCTCATCTTATGACCTTTATCACTCCGCCATCAGACACTTTAATTATATTGCTCGGTGCAGGCGCCGATTTTTCTTCGCGTCTGTAGGTAGCCACATAATCCACCCCGCTTTTTATTTCTTCCGAAATATCACCATACACACCGGAACATTTCTCTCCGCTTATGTTGGCAGACGTCGACACGAGGGGATGGCGAAGACGCGCGCACAATTCTTTGGAATATTTCTCCTTTGTGATGCGGATGCCCAAAGACCCGTCGGATGCGATAAGGTTAGACGCCACATTTTTAGGATGATCGTAGATTATTGTCAGCGGACACACCGCCGCATCTATAAGATCCCACGCCACGTCAGGGACATCTTCCACTATTCTCTGGAGAGCCCCGTCACTTTCCACAAGCACAAGCATCGATTTACTTTCTGTCCTGCGCTTCAGGTCATATATTTTTTTTACAGCATCCGGATTGGTGGCATCGCATCCTATACCCCATACCGTATCTGTCGGGTAAAGGATTATTCCTCCATTTCTAAGGCATTCCACCGCCTTACGTATATCTTCTTCAAATGTCATTACTGTGATATTTTATCTTTATGAGACACATGTAAATCCGCAAGTTTATCCACTTCATCCATCCATAATACAAAGGAAGAGTCGGAGGGCATACGCCAGTCTCCCCTCGGGGACAGACAGACACTTCCGACCTTTGGACCGTCAGGCATGCATGAGCGTTTGAATTGCTGGGTAAAGAATCTCCTGTAGAAATTTTTCATCCATTTGATTATTACCTGAGGAGTATATCGGTTTTTAAACGCGCGAGTCGCAAGCCAGTATATTTTCGCCGGAGAGAAGGAATTTCTCAAAAGATGATACATGAAAAAATCATGTAGTTCATACGGACCCACCACATCTTCAGTCTTTTGGGCGATTTCATCGGTACCTGAAGGCACAAGTTCCGGACTTATCGGCGTATCGACAATATCAAGAAGTATTTCTTCCGCTTTCCCACCCGACTCTCCGGCAAACCATTTTACAAGATGACGGACAAGCGTTTTCGGGACGGAAGCGTTGACACCGTACATCGACATATGGTCTCCGTTGTATGTACACCAACCGAGCGCGAGTTCCGACATGTCGCCGGTGCCGATCACGATGGCATTCTCTTTATTGGATACGTCCATCAGTATCTGCGTACGTTCACGCGCCTGCGAATTTTCATATGTTATATCGTAATTCCCGGGATTCTGACCAATGTCCTCGAAATGTTGAGCCACAGCCTTCCCTATGGGTATTTCCATTTCCGTCACTCCAAGCGCGCGCATCAGTGCGACAGCATTATCGTGGGTCCGGGATGTCGTAGCCTCTCCGGGCATTGTTATGCCGATTATACCCTTCCGGTCAAGATCAAGCAGATCGAACGCCCTCACAGTCACCAGCAAAGCGAGGGTGGAATCAAGACCTCCGGAAATTCCTATTACCGCCTTGTGGCAGTGAATCACATTAAGTCTTTGCATCAGTCCTCGCGCCTGAATACCCACTATCTCCTCACAATGTTCCCGCAGACGGGAATCATCATGCGGCACGAAAGGCTCCGGATCAACATGGATATTCCCTTCGGTTGTCTTGGGGATCTCCTGCAATACCGCTGACGAAATTCTATAGTCTGAAGGTGTCACGGCATCATCGAAAAATGTGGAAAATTTCATACGGTCGTTACGCAGCCTCTCCACATCTATATCTTTTATCAATACGGATGGTGCGGTGAAAAATCTATGATCAGGCTCAGTTACAGCTCCGTCCTCCCCTATGATCGCGTTTCCCGCGAACACAAGGTCTGTGGTCGACTCACCCCATCCTGCCGAAGAATAGACATAACCGCAACGACAGCGTGCCGATTGTTGCGAGATAAGATTCCGCAGATATGAATGTTTCCCGATAAGCTCGTCGGATGCTGAAAGATTGAGTATGACGTCAGCTCCAGCCACACACAACGCACTGCTGGGGGGATTGGGCACCCAGAGATCCTCACATATTTCAACACCTACTTTCACCCCTTTATATTCAAACAAAATGTCTGTGCCGAAAAGCACTTTCCTGCCCCCAAATATTATCTCATCGTTTTTGATCCCCGCTCCCGAGCTGAACCACCGTTTTTCATAAAACTCACTGTAATTGGGAATATGGATCTTAGGGACTATGCCGAGAATTCGTCCCGAGGCAATAACTACCGCACAGTTATATAAGCGTCCATGCGCGGATACGGGACATCCCACCACCGTCATTACTGAATCGCCGGCAGTTTCAGCGACAAGCTCCATCACTGCCTCTGATCCCTTTTGAATCAACATAGGCTGGCTGAACAAATCTCCGCAAGTATATCCTGTAACCGACAACTCCGGAAATACAATTATGTCACATTCCTTGGAATCAGCTTCTTTTACCAAGTCAAGTATACCTTGAACATTGTAACCTACATTGGCAACCTTGACATTCGGCACCGCTGAGCCGACCCTGATATATCCATATTCTGTCATATGTCAATCTTTGATTGCGACTATCCGGAAACCATCCGGCGTGTCGACCTCTATAGTTATTACATTTCTCCACATTATTCCCACGAATCCTTGCACATTGGCAGAATCTCTGATCTGACTGAAAGAGTTCGCTAAAGAATAATTTACAAATTTACATAATCTATATTATTATTCATATTTTTCAAGGCTATATTTTCCAACCATGATATAAAAATCTTCATAAAAATATGAATAAAAAAAATCCGGACAGAAAAATTCCGTCCGGATTTTTTTCATATTATGCGTTATGCCACGGAATTACTCCCGGCATAGATCCATATAGGATCTTGTCAGAATATGAGCAGGAACGCCAACGAATCGCGTACCGCGTCGTAGCAGTACTGATAGATGTATGGTACAAGTCCGAAGAACACGATACCTGCTATACATAGCCACAAAGCGACACGATTGCTGCATGCGCTGCTGAAAGATCCGATCTTGGGTTCTTCAGAACTTATCCACATTGCCTTGACAACCAACAGATAATAATACAGTGATATTATCGTATTGATCAATGCTATAAGCACAAGCATGTAGAGTGCCCACGATCCTGACCCCGTAACCGAAGTGAAAATAAGGATCTTACTGAAGAATCCTGCAAAGGGAGGTATACCAGCCAATGAGAACATGGCAAGTGTCATTGCGAATGACAACCAGGGGTTGGTCTTGTGCAATCCATTGTAATCATCCATGTCAAGCTTGCCGGTATTCTCCTCAATTGTCGAAATCACCGCGAACGCGCCAAGGTTGCTGACCACATACACAAAGATGTAGAACATCATACCTGCGAGTCCGAGACCATCGGCTGCCATAGCGCCGAGCATGATGTATCCCGCTTGGGAAACTGATGAGAAAGCCATGAATCGCTTCATGTTCTTCTGTCTTACCGCGAACAGGTTACCTACGGTAATTGTCAATATTATGACTCCGTAAAGCATCCACTCCCAAGCGTCGCTGTAGACTGCCCCGAAACATTGCACGAAGATTACAAAGAATGCAAAGGCTGCAGCACCTTTCGATATAACCGAAAGATAGCTGGTGATGGCGGTCGGAGCACCTTGATATACGTCAGCTGTCCAAAGATGGAAAGGAACGAGCGATAGTTTGAACCCGATACCTGCGAGAACAAACGCCAGAGCGATAATCAGCAATCCGCTCATGCCTCCTTGCCCTATAGTGATCGCGATATCATCGAAATAGAGTGAACCTCCCGAAAAAGCATACACGAATGAAAGTCCTGCAAGAAGTACCGCAGATGAGAACACCGCTGTCATTATGTACTTGATAGCGGCCTCGTGGCTCTCGTAATGCTTCTTGTTGAATGCGACAAGCGCTGCCAACGGAAGCGATGCGGATTCCAGACCGATTATGAACAGAAGGAAATGACGCGCCGACACCATGAGGTACATGCCGAAAAGTGTGACGAGTATCAACTCGTAAAACTCTCCCTTGCGTATCGCCACTTCATCGCTTTCAACCCATTTCGAGCTTTGCAGAAACACGATGAAGACACCAACATTGAGTATAGCCTTCAAAGCGTTGGTCGCCGTATCATTTATATACATCCCCCCAAAAACCATCTCGCCGCTTGCCGGAACGATCCATATGGCTACTGTCCCGAGAGCGAACAATATGGTTGTCAAAGGTGTGAGAATCTTTTTACCCTTTTCATTAGAAAATGTGTCGAATAAAAAGACCAGCATGAATATTCCGAGAACAATAAGTTCAGGAATCATAGATCCAAATTGAGAATAGTCCATTTTCGTTTGCCTGTTTTATTTATTCAATACATTATTTAAAGGGCGGCAGATTGGATAGCTGCCATTATGGGTGCGAAACTGTGTTGGATTGTCTCATTTATCCAGTTGGGGAAACAGCCGATCCCTGCTATGCAAAGTATCAAGGTGACTGTAGACAATCTCTCGAACCATGTCGCATCTGTCAGCTGAAGGTGGTGTTCGTCTTGCACCGGACCGAGAAGAAGCTTCCCGACAACGCGAAGAATATACACTGCCGTGATGACAATCGAACAGGTAGCGGCTATCACGAAAATACGATGGAACAGATCCGCGTTCTGGAACGAACCAAAGAATATAGTCATCTCCGCTACGAATCCTGAAAGACCGGGCAGACCGAGCGATGCGAAACCGGCAATCATATAACATACTCCGAGATAGGGCATGATTTTCATCAGACCACCCATCTGGCGTATGTCTCGCGTATGTGTACGCCCGTAGATCATACCGATCAATGCAAAGAACAACGCTGTCATCAATCCATGTGAAAGCATCTGGAGTATGGCACCTGTCATCGCGGTGGTGTTGAGCATGAGTATTGCGAAAAGCACCATGCCGCAGTGCGAAACCGATGAATATGCATTGATGTATTTGAGGTCTGTCTGGACACAAGCTGAAAACGCGCCATAGACGATGCTGACACCCGTGAGAACAATGAAGATCCAAGCGAGCTCGTTGGCAGCCTGAGGTAGAAGATAAATAGCGATGCGGAAGCATCCGTAACCACCAAGCTTCATCAATACACCTGCATGAAGCATCGATACAGCTGTCGGAGCACAGGCATGACCGTCAGGACTCCATGTATGGAACGGGAACATGGCTCCGAGAACTCCAAATCCTACAAATGTAAAACAAAACAGCATATTCTGCCATTCCGGAGCAATCGAAGCGTTTCGTGATATTTCAAGGATATTCCAGGTAAGCTGACCACCCTCCGGGGCGCTGTGCCAGTATATTCCGAGCAGACCAAGCATTAGGAACGCGGAGCCTCCCATAAGCATGAGGGTAAGCTTCATCGCCGAGTATTCTTTGCGGCCGGTGCCCCAGACTCCGATAAGAAGATACATCGGGATAAGTGCCACCTCATAGAACATGAACATTGTGAAGATGTCTATGGAGATGAAGAAACCGAAAACTCCGGTGCTTAGAAGAGCGAACCAAAGGAAGAAATTCTTTGGCAGCGGAGAAATCTTCCATGACGCGAATGTGCCTGCAAACACGATCACTGATGAAAGAAGCAACATAAGCACCGATATGCCGTCCACACCTACCGCAAGATGTATGTTGAGCGGCGCATACCACATCCAGCTTCCGGTGTAGAGCATTTCATCGCTCACACCCATTTCGCGCAGACGGAGAAAGTCTACGCAAAGCCAGATCGAAAGCCCGAGAAGAACTGTCGAGCATACCACCATGACCGCGCGGATAGCATTCATGCTGCTGTTGCGGCACAAACCCAATCCCGCCATCATGATGACTGGAATCACAACGAACCAGATTAATATATTTCCGAACATAATGTTAAGTTATTTCTTAATTGCAACATGAATGTTATATCAGACATAGCCATGTGATAGCTGCAACGGCAACCGCGCCGGCGATATACCAACCCACGTATGACTGGATCTCGCCAGACTGCATGCCGCGGATAGCATATGATGTCTTTTGTGTGATTTTTGCGAACGCATCCATTGTGGCGTCAATGATATGACGGTCAAACCAAGCGATCCCCTTGCAAATGATATCGAAGATGATCCTGTGGGTGATAAACATGTAGATCTCATCCCAGTAGAACCTGCGGTGGGCAGCTGTCCAAAGGGCGGGACACATATTCTTGACTTTAGTAGGAAGCGCGTTCTTCTTCATATACATCGCGGCTGCGAGAGCTATCGCACATACTGCAACCACAAGACTCGTGGCTGCCACAGGAGCCTCGATATGTATATGGTAAGGTTCTCCGTTCCAAGTGACCAGTTCTCCGAACGGTATGAAGCCTGCCACTATCGACACCGCTCCAAGGAATATAAGCGGCAACGACATCTGCCAGGGCGCGTCGTGCGGCTTGTGCTCTTTATAATGGGGGTTTTCCTCCCACCAGAACACAAGGAAGTACATACGGAACATATAGAAAGCGGTAAGACCGGCTACCATTGTCATCCATGCCCCCCAGAACCAATGACGTGCGAACATTGCGGCAAGCATCTCGTCTTTCGAGAAGAATCCGGCGAAAGGCCATATTCCTGCAATCGCAAGACATCCTATGAGGAAGGTCACGTGGGTGATGGGCATGTATTTCCTCAGACCGCCCATCGAAGTATAGTTATTGGAATGTACAGCATGTATCAAAGCGCCGGCGCCAAGGAAGAGCAACGCCTTGAACATGGCATGTGTGAAGAGATGGAACATGCCTGCCATATAACCAAGACCGGAATAATGCACACCCTCTATCGGCTTGTCGTATGCCACACCAAGTGATACCATCATGAATGCTATCTGTGATATGGTTGAAAACGCGAGAATCCTCTTGATGTCGATCTGCGCACACGCCACTACCGCGGCATAGAACGCAGTGATCGCGCCTATCACACAGATAAATGTCATGGCGGCGTCGACAACACAATACACCGGGAACATTCTTGCCACAAGATATACACCGGCAACAACCATGGTTGCCGCATGAATAAGCGCCGAAACCGGCGTAGGACCTTCCATTGCGTCGGGAAGCCAGATATGCAGCGGCATCATCGCCGATTTACCCATACCGCCGGTGAAGATAAGCACCATGGCCCAGGTTAGTACAGACGCACCCATAAAGGTAGCTCCCCCTGTTGATGCGAGAACTCCTTCGGGATTAGTGGTCATATCCACGAAATTGAATGTGTCAGTGTAGAATGACAGCAACAGAATACCGATAAGGAATCCAAGATCGGCGAAACGTGTCACAATAAAAGCTTTCTTCGACGCGGATACAGCCGACGGCAACTTATAGAAGAATCCGATCAAAAGGTAGGAAGACACACCCACAAGCTCCCAGAATATATACATCTGGAAAATATTGGTGGCGACAACCAATCCAAGCATCGAGAAAGAGAAGAGCGAAAGAAACGCATAATATCTCTGAAATCCGGGCTCGCCCTCCATATATCCCCAGCTGTAAAGATGCACCATAAAGGAGATAGTGGTGATCACTACAAGCATCATCGCGGAGATAGGATCAAGAAGAAAGCCGATATTCACTACAAGAGTCTGGGTAAACGCCAGCCAGGTGACATCAAACACCTGATATTGCTGACGCACTCCATCGAGGATAAAATTGGCGTCACCGCTGAAGAAATAGGTGAATGCAACAATGTAGGCGAGCACCGCAGTCGTCCCCATGCCGAGAATACCTAATATCCCGGCAAGCTTATGCGACATCTTTACCCCGCCTATTCCTAAGACGAGGAACATTGTGATCGGAATCGCCAAAATCAAAATTGGAAGAGTAATGTCCATATCTTAGAACTTCATTTTATTAATTTCTGTAACATCTGTGTTCCCGATTGACCGGTAGATATTGATTATTATCGCGATGGCGATCGCTGTCTCAGCCGCGGCTATTGCGATAGCAAAAAGCGTGAATACCATACCGTCCATGCTGCCGGGGAAAAGAAACCTGTTGAAAACCACAAAATTCAAATCCGCTGAATTGAGCATCAATTCCAGGGATATGAGAATCGCGATCAAATTTTTACGGGTGACAAAACCGTAAATGCCGCACGCGAACATAACCACGCTCGGCACAAGATACCATAACATACTTAAATCCATATCCACTTAGCTTTTCCGGGCAACAGTTACCCCTCCGATTATACATGCGAGCAACAAAACACTTATCGCCTCGAACGGAAGCAGATACTGGAAGCGTCCGCTACCTGTAAACGCCTCTCCTATCTCACGCATTGTGATTCCATGGCCTGCCTGAATACACTCCGCCAACGACGCCCCATGAAGTAGAGGCATGTAGAAAAGTGCGAACAGAAGCAAAACCGCAGAAGCCCCCGACAGAACAACTCCAATCGTCTTGCGGTGAGATTCAATCATTCCTGAAGCATCGTTAGGCTTATGGGTCAACAATATCGCAAACACGAACAGAACCATTATACCTCCGGCATAGACGGCGATCTGGACAGCCCCGAGGAACTGATACCCCAGCTGAAAATAGAAAACCGCAGTGCCGAGAAGCACGAACAGAAGGTAGGTCGCGGCGCGCAATATCTTGCCCGTTGTCACTGCCTTGAATGAGAAAAACACTATGGCAATGGCAACAATGAAATACACGATTATATTTCCTACTGAATCCATTATGATTTATTTTTCTTTATTTTCTTCTTTTGAACCGGCACCGGCTTCTCCGGATGCCTGATTTTCTCCTCCTGCGGCAGCCGCTTTTGCAGCAGCTTCCTTCTCTGCCTTGATCTTGGCGGCTTTTGCAAGAGCCTCAGCCTTGATCTTTGCAAGTTTCTCAGGATCCATCGCCGGCTTGGGAGCCGGAGCTGCGGGATCTTCTTTAGGCTCCGGGCGATAGTTCAGCTGTTTGACAAGACTTCCGCGTGTAAATACCGCCTGTTCGAAATCGTTTGTAAATTCAAGCGCATCCTGAGGACAAGTAGTGACACAAAGCATACAGAAAGTGCAGCTTCCAATATCATACATGTACTTGTCAAGCTTACGTTTTTTCTTTCCGTCAGGGAGTTCGACCATCTTTGTGGTCAGCTGAATCGTTCCATTAGGACAGTTCATCTGGCAGATGCCGCAGGCAATACACTTGTGTCGCCCTTCACTGTCGTACTTTAATGTGAGTTCCGCCCTGAATCGATCCGCAATCTTAAGCGTGTCGCGGTTCTCGGGATAACATTCGGTGATTTTCGGAGTGACCAGCTCTTTCCCGGTCACCACCATACCGTCAATTAGACTTTTAAGTCCTTTTCCGGCTTCCGAAAAATACTCCTTTATACTACTCATTTAGTCAATACTTTTTGATTCGATTTCATGATGATTATGCCACGGCCTATCTTTCTACCTGACCACCCAATATGTCAAGAAGTTCGGTCGTGATTCCTTGCTGGCGAAGCTTGTTGAATTCAAGTTGCAACGATTCAAGCAATTTCTTGGCATTATCGTTCGCACTCTGCATCGCCATAACTCGCGCCGCCTGCTCCGATGCCCTGTTTTCAATGGTTATTTCCTGCATTGTTGACAACACAAACATCGGAAGGACCTCATTGAAAATGCTATTTGCATCAGGCTCGAATATATATAATTTGTTTTCAGTCTCTCTTTCCTGATTATCTCCCTCTATAGCTGAATTGCTTACAGGGAAAAGCTGCTCGACCTTGAGCATCTGCTTGCTCATGCTCTTGAACTGCATGTAGACCACTTCTATGAGATCAAATTCTCCGGAAACAAAACTTCCTTTGAGATCATGCACGAATTCATTCACAGCCGTCGGAAGCATCTTGGAATCCACACCGTCAATAATCTTGACTTCAATCCCTGTAGAATGCATCCTTGAAACAGCTTTAGCAATTTTTTTACCTACCGGCAACACTGTCAGCACGACATTATCGCCATATTCCTGTCGCAGACGGCTTATCTCTATCAGCAAATGTTTGAACACATTGAGATTGTATGCGCCGCAAAGACCGTCATCGGTGCCGTAAACCACAACACCGATTCTTTTCACCTCCCTTTTCTCAAGCAGGGGCGAATCAAACTCCACACCGGTATCAAGCAAATGACCCATTATGGATTTCACCTGATTCTTGAAAGGCAAAAGTTTTCTTAACTCCGCCTCGTTCTTATGAACCTTGGCTGAAGATATCATTTTCATGGCGCCGGTGATCTTTTCACTCGACGACACAGAACCGATACGGGTCTTCAAGGCTTTGAGAGTTGCCATCTGTTGATTATTCTGAAACGGTTATTAAATACGGCTTCAATTGTCTGACGCCGTTTATATAAACGCATGCACCGGCGGGAGTAGTATCGACTCCCGCCGCCACATACTATTTTTTAAGATTTGTATCGAGAAGAAATCTCTGAAGCGCATTGCTCGAGCTTAGACTGAACATCTTCGGTAAGTTTGCCCGCCTTGAGCTCGTCAAGCACTTCTTTCTGATATTTAGCCTTAAGCAACTGTATGAATGAATCTTCAAACTCATGTACCTTTTCTATTGGTACATTTTCAAGAAGTCCATTCACACCGCAATATATCACAGCGATCTCATTTTCCACAGGCCATGGCTGGTACTGCGGCTGGATAAGAAGCTGCTGGTTTTTTCTACCCCTGTCTATGACTCTCGCAGTGACAGGGTCTATATCACCACCAAACTTGGTAAACGATTCGAGTTCCCTGAACTGAGCCTGGGCGATCTTCAGTGTGCCTGCCACTTTCTTCATCGCCTTTATCTGCGCGTTACCGCCCACACGTGATACGGATATACCCACGTTGATTGCCGGACGTATACCTTGATTGAAAAGACTTGTCTCAAGGAATATCTGACCGTCTGTAATAGAAATCACATTCGTGGGAATATATGCGGATACGTCGCCCGCCTGTGTCTCGATAATCGGCAATGCTGTCAGAGAACCTCCACCTTTGACAATAGGTTTCAACGCTTCCGGAAGGTCATTCATAGTCTCAGCCACCTCCTGATTGTCAATAATCTTCGCGGCTCTTTCCAAAAGACGTGAATGCAGATAGAAAATATCTCCGGGATATGCCTCTCGTCCTGACGGACGTTTGAGAATCAGTGAGATTTCCCTATATGCCACGGCTTGTTTAGACAAGTCATCATATACGATGAGCGCATCACGACCTGTGTCACGGAAATATTCTCCGATAGCCACACCCGCGAACGGACTGTAATAGCGCATTGATGCAGAATCAGACGCCGAAGCCGCGACAACCACCGTATATTCCATCGCGCCATATTTCTCCAAAGTATGCACAAGTGCAGCGATAGAAGACGCTTTCTGTCCTATGGCGACATAAATACAATACACCGGCTTGCCGTCAAGATAGTTCTGACGCTGATTGATTATTGTGTCGATCGCTATAGCAGTCTTACCGATCTGTCGGTCGCCGATTATAAGTTCCCTCTGACCTCGTCCGATGGGAATCATCGCATCCACAGCCTTGATACCTGTCTGTAACGGTTGGGTCACAGGCTGACGGAAAATCACTCCCGGAGCCTTGCGTTCGAGAGGGAGATTGATCAGATCACCGCTGATCGGACCTTTGCCGTCGATAGGTTCACCCAGGATATTGATCACCCTGCCAAGCAGCCCTTCCCCTACGGGGATTGACGCGATCTCACCCGTGCGACGCACCGACATGTTTTCAGTAACTTTATTTACATTGTTGAGAAGCACAACACCCACATTGCTCTCCTCAAGATTGAGAGCGACACCTTTGACGCCGTTCTCAAACTCTACAAGCTCGTTTGACTTCACATTCTCAAGTCCGTAGACGTGGGCAACTCCGTCGCCCACTTCGAGCACGGTACCCACCTCCTCAAACTTCACCTGTGAAGTCACATTTTCGAGCTGCTGTTTTAGAATATCAGATATTTCGCTTGGGTTAAGCATTTTGTCAATTGCTTCTTAATAGGGTTTGACGTAGTTTCTCGAGTTCGCTGCTGACAGAGGCATCCATCCTTACGGAATCAACATCTATCACAAACCCGCCGATAAGATCGGGATTAACCGACTCCGAAAACTCAAGTACCGATCCTTTGAACGCGTTTCTGACAAGATCCTGCAATTTTTGCATCTGTGCCTCCGGCAAAGTTACCGCCGTGGTCACATTCACCTGCATGATATCGTTCTCTTTTCTATATATGTCACGATATGCGAGCATGATCTCATAGGCGAAACCGGCACGGTTATGCCCGATTATCAGCTTCACAAAACGTGTGTACGCTTCATCGGCCTCATTACCGGCTGCAGAAAGCATCAGCTTCTCCTTGTCGCTTGAAGACACGAACGGGTTTGACAGCACCTTTCTTAAATCCGGATTGTCTCTGAATGAAGAGATCACATGCTTCATGAGATTATACATCTCTTCCGTCTTGCCTGTTTCAGACGCGTATTTAAAAAGCGCCTTGGCATATCTGTGGGGTATGAGACCGTTGTCCATCGGATCAGTTTTTCTCTATTTCGTCCAACAATTTGTCTACAAGTTCAGTCTGTGCCTTATCGCTCTTAAGCTGATTACGTACCATCTTTTCCGCGATCTCAAGAGAGAACTTGCTCACTTCATCTCTAAACTGAAGCTCGGCTTCCTTGCGTGATTGTTCTATCGACACTTTCGCAGCATCCATTACTTTCTTAGCCTCTTCAGACGCCTCCTTTTTGGCTTCTTCGATTATCTGAGATTTCATTTTGGCTGCATCACGCAAAATATCAGCTTGCTGTTTCCGTGCGTCATCGAGAAATTTCTGTGCATCAGCACGGGCTGAGTCAAGCTGCGCCTTAGCCTCTCTGGCATATTCCACACCTTTGTCTATGGTGTCGGCGCGCTTGTCCATATTCTTGATGATTACCGGCCATCCCCATTTCGCAAGCACGAAAAACAGGATGATAAAGGCGATAAACATCCAGAATACCAAGCCTAATTCGGGCGTGAACAATTCCATTGTGACAGGATTTTAACGTTGGTGTCGAGATTGATTATAAGAACAGAGCAAGTGCAGATACGATCACTGCGAAGAGAGCCACGCCCTCGATAAGAGCAGCGATCACGATCATGTTGGAACGGATGTCGCCTGACGACTCCGGCTGTCGGGCGATCGCCTCCATAGCTGAAGAACCGATATTGCCAATGCCGATGCCGGCTCCAATTGCTGCGATACCTGCCCCGATTGCTGCACCAAGAGCTGCGAGTGGAGCAACTGCTGCTAAAATCATTGATAACATAATTCTAAATTTTTAAGTGTTATTGATTTTTTATTTGTTCTTTTGTAATTCAGACGGGAGCTTCCGCAGTGCCGTCTTTCCTTATTGCTTCATCTTCATCGGGCAATGATTCATGAATCACCTTCTCATGTTTTGACTCATGGTGACCGTCTTCCTGCGCCATTGATATGAACAATGTTGAAAGTAGCGTGAAGACGTATGCCTGTATGAAGCTCACAAGGACATCAAGCGCAAGCATGAATATCGAAAAAATAATCGAAATCACTACCGATCCACCGGTCGCCGCCGCCCCGAATGCCGTGAATATGAAGATAAGAAGAGTAAGCGTAATGACAATCATATGTCCGCCCATCATGTTGGCGAAAAGACGGACGCACAATGCCGCCGGCTTTGTGAAAATTCCAAAAATCTCGATGAACTGCATTATCGGAATCGGGAATTTCAAAAACAAGGGAACGTCCGGCCAGAAAATCTCTTTCCAATAATGCTTCGTAGCCTTCACGTTGACGACTACAAAAACCATTACCGCAAGCACAAGTGTGACTGCAATATTTCCGGTAAGATTTGCCCCTCCCGGGAAAATGACAATCAGTCCGACCAGATTCATGACAAGTATAAAGAAAAAACATGTCAAAAGAAACGGAGCATATTTGTTTGCCTTGTCATGAAGTGTGGATTTGATCACTCCTGTGTAAATGAAACCTATGAGCATTTCCATAAAGCCCGTGCCCTTGCGGGGTGCCTTATAGCCGTTTTTAGTATACCACCTTACCACAGACATGACCATCAAGGTCACAATCAACGACGCAATGAAAAGGGCAAGCACATTTTTAGTGATGGAAAAGTCAAAGGGTCTGTATTCTTTATAATACACGCCATCATATAGCACATATCCGTCGACAACCTTATCTATTCCAAACTTCCCTTCGGTACTGTCATTATCGGCAGCTGCCCGTAATTCATTTTTTTCAGACTCCGTCTCTACCGGAAAAATCTGGACTACCTTGTTGCTGTGGCTGCTGACACCCGCAAGAAGAAAACGGTAGGATTTTCCATCTTTCTCGATGGTTACAATCTGTGGTACCGCTTCTTCAACTACTTTTCCAGTCTTAGGATCAGTTTCCTCCTCAATTCGGGTAAGCCGAGAAGATGAGAAACAAATCCATTTGCCGTCTTCCGCCCTGACAATCACAGGAAGAGGGATACGGTATGTATGACTGAAAGGCACCTCCCAGCCATATCCATCGCCAAGGTGATGGAACATGATCTCTTTGACATTCACACCACCTTCATCATTTCCCGATGCATTTGCCTTGAACGGAGAAATGAAAAACATGGCGACAATTGCCAAAATTATTGATAACTTTTTTGAGTTCATTCCTTGAGAGTTTAACCGTTATCTAATCCCGTCCGTCAATACACGCAGACTGAGACAACATTATTATCAACGTCTACCAGTCCACCTTTGATATCCACGCTAATCTCCTCCCCTCCCTTGCTCTTGTAAATTATTGAGCCGGACTTTAGAACAGATATCAGCGAAGCATGGTTTTTCAAAACTGTAAACGACCCCATCACTCCGGGAAGAGTGACTGCCTCTGCATCTCCCTTGAAGAGAATTTCGCTTGGAGATATTATTTCAAGTGTCATGACCGGTATTTCGTTAAATATATTCAGATACGAGTGTTATTATTTCACCTCGGAAAGAAGTTTCTTCCCTTTCTCTATTGCTTCATCAATAGTGCCGACATTAAGGAATGCCTGTTCGGGATATTCGTCCATCTCTCCCGAGAGAATCATCTTGAATCCTCTGATGGTTTCCGCCAGAGGCACCATCACGCCGGGAAGCCCGGTAAACTGCTCGGCAACGTTAAACGGCTGAGACAGGAACCTCTGAGCCCTTCGTGCCCTCGCCACTACCAGCTTGTCCTCATCCGAGAGTTCATCCACACCGAGTATGGCAATAATATCTTGCAGGTCATTATATTTCTGAAGCAACTGTTTAACAGCCTGCGCGGTGTTGTAATGATCTTCCCCGATAATGTTAGGGTCGAGAATCCTTGAAGTGGAATCAAGAGGATCCACTGCAGGATAGATACCAAGTTCGGCAATCTTACGGCTTAACACCGTTGTTGCGTCAAGGAAGCTGAAAGTCGTGGCGGGTGCCGGGTCAGTCAAGTCATCGGCAGGCACATAGATTGCCTGTACGGAGGTGATACTGCCTTGTTTTGTTGAAGTGATACGCTCCTGAAGCATACCCATCTCTGACGCCAGTGTAGGCTGATACCCGACTGCAGACGGCATACGCCCGAGAAGCGCTGAAACTTCTGAACCTGCCTGAGTGAAACGGAATATATTATCAATGAACAAAAGGATCTCCTTGCCACCTCCGTCATTGTCACGGAACTGCTCAGCCACCGTAAGTCCGGAGAGCGCCACACGGAGACGTGCGCCCGGAGGCTCGTTCATCTGACCGAAGACAAGGGTTGCCTGGGAATTATTCACCTCCGACATGTCAACGTCGTGAAGGTTCCATTCCCCCTTCTCCATCCCCTCTTTAAATTTGTCTCCATACTTTATGACGCCACTCTCAATCATCTCACGAAGCAAGTCGTTGCCTTCCCTGGTACGTTCCCCAACTCCGGTGAATACCGAGAATCCGTTATGACCCTTCGCAATGTTGTTGATGAGCTCCATAATGAGCACGGTCTTACCAACACCGGCACCACCGAACAAACCGATTTTACCGCCTTTTGAATAGGGCTCGAGAAGATCGATCACCTTTATGCCTGTGTAGAGCACTTCTGTTGAGATCGCGAGATCATCGAATGCGGGCGCGGGCTGGTGTATGCCTCGGAGATTATCCCGGTTGATTGATGCGAGCCGGTCAATCGGTTCTCCTATGACGTTGAGAAGTCGTCCTTTGACCTGATTTCCCGTCGGCACAGCTATCGGGCGCCCGAGATCTTCCACTTTCACACCACGACGCACGCCATCAGTACTTTCCATGGCAACGCATCTTACGGTGTCTTCACCTATGTGTTGCTCGACTTCAAGAATCAGCTCCTCGCCGTTGTCTCGCTCCACCTTCAAGGCGTTATAGATCGGCGGGATATTCTCCTTTCCGCCTTCAAAAGATACATCGATCACCGGACCGATCACCTGAGTCACTGTTCCGAAATTAGCGCTCATATTCTGTTTCTTAATAAAGTTGTTCTTTTATTTTATATACTTCTTTTAGAAGTGCCATCCTAAAGCCACGAACACTGCCATCAACACGAGATTGGCAAGCGACAGAGGCATAAGATATTTCCATTCAAACGACAACATCTGGTCGATCCTTACACGTGGGAATGTCCATTTGAACCAAATGATCACATAAGATACAAAGAAACTTTTCCCAAGGAACCATACCACTGAAGGGATATAATTCATTACATTATTGAAAGAATCCCATCCAGGTATGTGGAGAGGCATCCATCCGCCAAGGAACATCAAAGATGCAACACCAGAAACGATGAAAAGGTTCAAATATTCCGCGAGATAGAAAAATCCGAAATGAATACCGGAGTATTCCGTATGATAACCTGCGGTAAGCTCATGTTCCGCCTCCGGAAGGTCGAAAGGACCTCGGTTGGTTTCCGCAGTAGCGGCTACAACATATATAAGGAATGCTATTATCGCAGGAATATGTCCCCTGAAAATAAACCATGCCTTGTCCTGTGCCCACACAAGTTCGTTGATGTTCATTGTCCCGGCAAAAACGATGATCGTTATTATGGCGAGACCAAGGGAGATCTCATAACTTATCATCTGGGCACCGCTTCGCATCGCACCGATCAGAGTGTATTTGTTGTTGGAAGCCCAACCGGCGAGCAAGATACCCAAGACTCCGACTGACGATACTGCCAATATGAAAAAGATTCCGATATTATAATTGATGATCTGCAGACCGTTACCCCATGGCAGACAAGCAAGCATCACTACCGAGGAAGTAATTATGAGATATGGTGCGAGTTTGAACAGGAAACGGTCTGTGTCCTTAAGACTGATAAGCTCCTTGATAAGGATCTTGAACATATCGGCGAACACCTGAAGCAAACCCCATTTACCCACTCGCATCGGACCGAGCCTACACTGGAACCACGCGCAGAGTTTGCGTTCATAAAGAATATAGAAAAGGGCGAGTACCGTATAGGTGAGCAGCACCAGCAACGCGATTATGACACACTCCACCAAGACTGTCGCCCATTCAGGGAGAAAGCCCATCAGGAAGTTATTGAGTTCGCTGGTCCATATTCCGAAATTAAACATAATATCTATTGAAATTCGTTTGCGGTTTATGTTGATTAGTTACTATTGTATAGCTTTCTTATCTGTCGATATCGGGTATCACAAAGTCAAGTGCCGCACCGATTGTTATAAGGTCTGCTATCATATACCCTGAACAAGTCAGATCCATGACTCCGACAAGATTGAAACACGGACTCTGGAAATGTACTCTATATGGGTTCTTGTCTCCGGTGGATTCTATATACACTCCGAATGTACCGCGGCTCGCCTCAACCTGCTGATACCAGCTGCCGGCAGGAAGTTTGATTACTTTTGGAACCTGCGCGCGGATGTCGCCCTCGGGGATGCGATCCACAAGCTGCTCCAATATCCGACAGCTCTGTTCGATCTCCTTCATACGGACCATATACCTGGAGTAGGAATCACATCCTGTCTCAAGCACTTCCTCGAAATCAAGTTCGGAATATATGGCATAAGGATGCTTCTTACGACAGTCGCAACTCCATGCCGAGCCTCTTCCACTGGGTCCGGTGATCGCATAATTTATGGCGTCTTCCTTAGAAAGATGCCCTACCTTTTTAAGTCGGTTCTTTGCGATCAGATTACCGCTGAAGACCTTATGATATTCCTTCAGTCTGGAAGGCATGATACTGATCAGCTCCTTCACATCTTTGACAAAATCGGCATGCAGATCAGCTATAACACCTCCGATGACATTATAATTCATCGACATTCTCGCGCCGCATGTTTTTTCAAAGATATCAAGAATCATCTCTCGCTCACGGAACCCATAGAAGAATGCTGTTGTCGCGCCAAGGTCCATGGCGGTACATCCGAACGAAAGCAGATGGCTCGATATTCGCATAAGCTCATCCATCATCACCCTGATCACCTGTGCCCTGCGCGGAACCTCGAGACCCATCGCTTTTTCTATGCACATACAGAGACAATGACGGTTCTGATGCGCCGACATGTAATCCATACGGTCAGTGAAATGAAGTATCTGCGGGTAAGTCAGACCTTCGCTCAGTTTCTCTATCCCCCGGTGGATATAGCCGGACACCACATCAACTTTCTTGACGATTTCTCCGTCGACTGAAGCCCTGAAACGCATGACTCCGTGTGTGGACGGATGCTGCGGACCAATGTTGACTACATATTCGTCATCCTCAAAAACCTTGCCCGGAACTTCCTTGACATTCCCTTCGGCATCTTCCACATATCTTACGGTGGCATCTTCATTAGCCTCGTCTTCCGTAGGTATCGGGTTCAGCTTGGGATCCGCATCATAATCTTTCCTGAGTGGATAACCCTTCCAGTCATTACGCAAGAAAAATCTGCGCATGTCGGGATGATTGATGAATTTTATACCATAAAAATCGTAAACCTCCCTTTCCTGGAAATTTGCAACTTTCCACAAATCACTCACACTATGAATCATAGGATTCTCCCTGTCAGGCACCGACACCTTTACGGAAATGACATCCCATCCTCTTGAAGTGGATGTCAGATAATAAATTACTCCGAGGGAATCCTTCCAGTCCATACCGACCACAGCCGAAAGGACATCAAATTCCAGACCTTTGGTTTCCTTGAGGGCTTTGGCAAAACCGTACCAATCCTTCTCTTCCACCGTCACCATCAGGGTGTCGCCCTCTGTGATGACTGCGGAGGGAAGAATACGGCTGATTATTTCTTTAATTTCGCTCATGTTGTCTCTCGATTCGAATATCAATTATACTCTCAGAGGCTCATCAGCCGATGCGGCCTTCCTCCTCGGGATGTTTCTCAAAAAATTCTGAAATCTTTTCTTTTCTATTGACTCCTCCAAAGAATTTCTGCACCTTTATCTTACGCTGAAGCTGCATGAGCCCATAGAAAAAAGCCTCCGGACGGGGAGGACAGCCGGGAATATACACATCGACCGGAAGAATCTGATCAACTCCCGGCACGACACAGTAAGAATTTTTAAAAGGACCTCCGGACACCGCACATCCTCCGCACGCTATCACATATTTCGGCTCGGCGAGCTGTTCATACAGACGGCGGACAACCGGAGCCATGCGATGTACAATAGTGCCCTGCACCATGATATAGTCTGCCTGCCTCGGTGAATTGCGCGCAACCTCAAAACCGAAACGCGCCATATCATAACGTGCAGCGCCAAGGCTCATGAATTCAATAGCGCAACAGCTTGTCCCGAAACATAGAGGCCAAAGCGAATTGGAGATGCCCCAGTTGATTAGCTGATCGAGCTTACCGACCATGACGTTGGCACCCGTTGCATTGAGTTCCTCCACCAGACTGTCAATATACTCGTTGTCCTTGAAGTCCTCATGCTTCATGCTTTTGATCTTCACTTCCATGCCAACGCTCCTTTCCGCCATGCATATGCAAGGCCCATTATGAGTACGAACATGAAGATACCGATACAGAGAAGACCCTGCGGACCAAGGCTACGCATCACTACCGACCATGGATAGAGAAAAACTGTTTCCACATCAAAGATGAGGAAAAGAATTGCAAAAATGTAATAGCCCGCCTTAAACTGGATCATTGACTCTCCACGGGTAGGGATACCACACTCATACGGCTCCGACTTCTTGACAGAATACGATTTCGGAGAAATCAATTTCGCTATCAACAAAGCAGCAAACACAAGACCTATGCCCGTCAATGTGGCGGTCACAGCAAGGGTGTTGTTGCTTATCTCCAACAAAAGATTCATATAATCGTCTTATTTTTAAAGTTTTATTCTCGCTTCAAGGTGTAACAGTTATTAACGCCTTTCACTTTTCTCTGCAAAGATACTAAAAAATCTAAATGCATGAAACTTTTATTTCACAATAATTATTATTTTATGCGAATTTAATTCAAACAAAAAAAGGGAGACAAATTGTCTCCCTCTGAGGATAATGCCGCTATTGCTCAGCGTTGAATTGTGGTTTATTTCATACCATCAGGTATGGTGACATATTTGCCTGCGAAACTGCCATTGTAAACGCCACCGACCTTGTAGGTGATCATGACAGACGACAGCCATTTGTCAGTAGTGGAAAGTCTGAAAGAATCAAACTTATAGTTCTCATATTTAGTATACAAATCAGGATCCGGCATCGTCAGTGAACCTTCATACATGTATGGCACAATATCCGTGCCGGTGATCTCATAGCCATTTCCGGTAAAGTTCACGTCAAGTCCGGGAACATAAATGGCAGCCTTTTCCGGCTCCTGCGGTGAATTGGAGAATTTTGCATTGTACATGACCAACGCCGCCTTCTTTTTCTCGATATCCATTATGATACGGTATACTATGCTCTTGGTCTGGTTGACCTGCGACGCGCCGTCTACCTGATAGCTTGTACTTGTATCTCCTGTATAGAACACATCCGACGTGAATGTCTTAACCTGATATTCGTTACCCATCGTGTAGTTGGCGACAACCATAAGTCCTACGCTCGATACGTTGGGAGCATATATCGTTCCGGGAAGGTAAGACACAATCCCCTTATCGTTTTTTTCCGTCGGAGTGAATATTCTCGTGGGATTGAAGTTTTCGGGAATTTCGGGGATTGCAGTCATGAATGTGGCATCCTTGATCTCCATGTTCCCGTTATTTACCAATCCTGTAAGCCCCTGTATCACCTGACGATAGCCATAATCAGTATATTTCACCGGATCTGTGGAGAAAGAATATGCCTTGTTGTCTATCATGAGTGTATTTGTGCTCACGCCGGCTGTTCCCGCATTGAAATCGAAACTGAATACATATGATCCGTAAGACAATGTAGGCTCTCCCCCGTTGAGAGGGGTGATCATGTTACATGTAGTGTAACCTACTGTCCTTGAGTTCTCTCCGCTTCCCATGGTGCATGAGCTCAACAACATCCCGGCAGAAGCCATTAGTAAAAATACAGTTTTTTTCATTTCTCTTTTTTTGCTGTTTTGTTATCAGTTGTTAGTATATTATGATTTCATTGACAATTTTTCATATCTATCAGAAACTATATCTGAGCGTGACTCCTATCTCAGGGCCTCTCCCCCGCTGTAGAAATTCATTACCCATCGACATAAAATAAAAGGTATAATACCTCGTGTCGGTCAGATTCTTACCCCATAACTGAAGGTTCAAATCGTCCGTACCGAATGTAACAGACGCGCCAAGCAAAGCATAAAAATCCTGAGACTCCGTATTCGATTCATTCCAGAAAATTCTGCCCGTACCCCTCATATTCACGTCAAACGAGATATTTCCCAAAACACTGATGTCTGTAGGCACAATCCATACTCCTTGCAGAAACAATGTGTTGCGCGGGGCATATGGCAAACAGTTTCCTTTATAATCATTAATTCCGTCACTGAATCTACGGAATCGCGCATTTGTGTATCCATAGCTGCCTGACAAAGAAATATAGTCGGTGATATTCCCTTTGACCGTAATCTCCCCACCGAAACTGTGAGTCCTCCCGGCGTTTGTCATAATACGTCCGGTAGTCGTGCCGTTTGGGAACATTGTCAACTGTTGATCGCGGCAGTCAATGAAAAACGCGGCAAGACCGACCTCAATCCGCGCTTCCGGAAATGAAAGATGGCTTCCTATTTCGTAATTCCAACTTTTCTCCGGTTTATAAGAAACGACGTCATCAATATCATATTGTGCCCCGATACCCATTATTCCCATAAGACGCTGCTGCAGTACATCACTGAACATCTGAGTGTTAAATCCTCCAGCCTTATATCCTTTGGAAAATTTAACATAAATATTTCCAATTTCACCGGGCAGAGAATATGAAACTGCCACTTTTGGCAACAATGTAAGAAAATCTTTGGATATTTTTCCCCGGTCATCAATGTCGATATCCACTTCCCTGAAAAATGAATACGAGCCTTCATTTTTCTGATATATATTGTATCCGGTATCGCAAAAACTTCTGTAATCAAGAGACGCGTGTTCATAATCCACACGCAGCGCGGCTGTAAAATTCCAGTTTCCGATCGTCAGATCTGACTCATGATATGCGGAGATACCCCAAACCGGAACCTTGAAATCACTGTTCAGCCTGAAAGATCTTTCATTCCAGCTGATCGGATACAGAGGGTTCGCATCGTTTCGATGTTCTTCTATAAGTTCGGATATACCCCGGTCTTTAAATGTCACCGGCGCGTGCATGTCCAGGTGCTTATAAAACCCGAAAAAACCGTTAAGCCATCTGTACTTTCCCTTGTCAACGCCACGCACGACAAGATCTTCCGTAAATGCCGTCTCCCTCTTTTTCTGTCTAAGTGTGAAAAATTCTTCCGGAAGGAAATCCTGATCAAGCGTCATGTTATCATTGATATGCTGAACAGACGTGATCGAAGTGACCGAAAACTTTTCACCTGAATATCTTAACGACAAACCATCCGTGAACGTAAACCTGTTGTAAAAGCAGGTGTCGTTGTATGAAATAATACCCGTTTCTTTGAATTCATAAGGATACCCTCCCTGACGGAGATTTCCAATCGACGCAGTGTTCTGAAGAATGACCGAGCTGTCGAACCGACGATAAAACTTTATCCTTCCGTTCCAATTCTGTTCATGGTCGATTTTTTCTCCGTCATACATATTTACAAATGTACCTTTACGGCTTCCATAGGCACCGACCACCGAAAATCCGGTATTGTCGTTAAACTTATGATACCATCCCGCCGAAGCCTTGACCGTGGTTCCGGAAGCAGCCTCAAGCGACAGCCGCCATCCCTGGAACCGCATCGGAGAAAGCGTTGTGACATTGATTACGCCCGCCATGGTATTACGTCCGTAAAGAGTGGACTGCGGACCGCGCAACATTTCTACAGTCGCTATGTCAGCCACATCAAAATCGTATGCGTCTTTATTCATATATGGCACATTGTCCACGTTAAGGCCCACAGACGGCTGATCCATCCTGGCGCCTATGCCTCTCACATATATTGACGATGTCATGCGTGAACCATAATCAGGGATATAGAAATTTGGAACGACATTCGAAATACTCTTGACAGCCGTTGCCCCGATCCGCTCCAGCTCCACTCTGCCGATTGCCGTGCCAGCCTCGGGTTCCCTGTCAATACGCGACATCTGCTTGACTGCCGAGACGTTCACCTCATCAAGCATCACGCCAAGAGTGTCGGTCTCCTCCTCCTCGGCGTATACCGAAAGAGAAGCAGTGACCAACAATGAAGCCGATATGATCTTTTGAAATTTCACGTTGCAAAGCTACATACTTGCCAAAGATCTCGCAATCCTCATTTTTGATGATTTTTACGGGGCGGTGATCCAAATATATTACGGGAGTGTTGCAAATTAGCGCGGATTTAAGTAATTTTGTCTCATGTGCAAGCGCATCCGCCATCATTCATGCCATGACACATGATCATATGCCGTGATTGCACCTCTTTTGAATTTTGAAATCATAATATCCCCATGAAATCTATCAGAGAATTGTATAGGATCGGCACCGGTCCATCGTCAAGCCACACGATGGGACCGCGCAAAGCCGCAGAAATTTTCTTCAAAAGCCACAGGCACGCCGAAGGGTACGAGGTGGTTCTTTATGGCAGCCTTGCCGCTACCGGGAAAGGGCACATGACTGACGTCGCCATCCATGACGTTCTGTCGCAAAGCGACCTACCGGTGAAAATCATATGGAAGCCTGATATCTTTCTCCCATATCACCCCAACGGCATGACATTCCGCAGCCTTAACGCAGCAGGTCTTCCGTCTGACGAATGGACGGTATACAGCGTAGGCGGAGGTGCCATTGAAGGCGAGGGTCTCGCTCATGAAGGCGGTGCGGAAATCTATGACAAAAACACCATGACGGATATCATGGATTATTGCGACCGCAGCGGACGAAGCTATTGGGAATATGTGGAACATTGCGAGGGGGAGGGAATAAACGACTTCCTTGACCAGGTTTGGTCTACCATGAAAGCTGCCGTAGAAAAGGGGCTCGCCACTGACGGCAGACTCCCCGGTCCGCTAAATCTCCGCAGAAAGGCACGAGCGTATTACATGAGAGCGGAAGGCTACCGTGACAACCTCCGGTCCCGTGGTCTCGTCTTCTCTTATGCTCTTGCGGTGAGCGAAGAAAACGCTTCCGGCGGAACAATCGTCACCGCACCCACCTGCGGAAGCTGCGGGGTAGTTCCCGCAGTATTATACCACCTGTGGAAAAGCCGCAACTTTTCAGATATGGAGATCCGGCACGCTCTCGCCACCGCCGCACTTATAGGAAACGTCGTAAAGCATAACGCGAGCATTTCAGGCGCGGATGTGGGATGTCAGGGTGAGGTCGGAGTGGCTTGTGCCATGGCGGCAGGAGCAGCCTGCCAGCTGTTCGGAGGGACACCGGCTCAAATCGAATATGCCGCCGAAATGGGACTCGAACACCATCTTGGGATGACATGTGACCCAGTCTGCGGTCTTGTCCAGATTCCTTGTATAGAACGCAACGCATATGCCGCCGCCAGAGCCCTTGACGCCAATATATATTCAACGTTCTCCGACGGACGCCACCGTGTCAGCTTCGACAAGCTTATACAAGTCATGAAAGAAACAGGTCATGACCTGCCATCGCTGTATAAGGAAACCGGCGCTGGCGGACTGGCGAAAGACTATCAGATAGACAACGTCTGAATTTCAAAAACGGATATAGTTCTATTCTACCTTAAGACCTGTATTTGTTTTTTACCAAGAACCACAAACAGACTGTCGACTTTTGGACAATTTTTCAATTCATACTTTAGGATGTGGATCAGCACGTCCTTCATTAAAACATCTTCCCTCTTCCACGGTGGTTGACCACCGTGGAAATCTTTTCATGATCGACTGCGGAGAAGGCGCGCAGCTATCTTTTATGCGTCATAGATTGTCATTCAGAAGGCTAAGACACATTTTCCTGACCCATCTGCACGGCGATCACGTATTCGGGCTACCCGGACTAATCGGCACTATCGCATTGAACGGTACAGGAGGAGATCTCACCATCCACACATTTCAAGACGGCGCAGAACAACTTTCCTCTATTTTCAAATATTTCTGTCGTGACACCCCTTTCGACATACGGTTCAACATCATAAAACCGGAAGAAAAGGTGATTCTTGAGACTAAATCGCTGACAGTGCGTACAATCCCTCTTGACCACAGGGTTCCTGCCGTAGGTTACGTGTTTGAAGAAAAAGCCGGAGACAGGCATATCAGACCGGATATGACCAGATTTCATGAGGTGCCGCTCTATATGATGAAAAGAATCAAGGCGGGGGAAGATTTCATAAAACCCGACGGCACAGTCATACCCAACGATATACTTACCTCCCCACCCTCACCTCCTCTATCATATGCACATATCAGCGATACGGCATATATGAAAAATCTTGCGGCGAAAATAGGACCCGTCAGCCTGCTGTTTCATGAGACAACTTATCTTGAGGAACACAAATCCCTGGCAGCGCCGCGTGGTCATTCCACAGCGCGACAGGCAGCCATGGTGGCAAGAGACGCCGGCGCAAAGGCTCTTCTCACCGGACATTATTCCTCCAGATATAAAGACGATTCTCTTTTCAAAAAGGAAGCTCTGGAAATTTTCCCGAATGTGATCCTCAACAATGAAGGGCTGGTCACTGTCATCAAATAAAGAACGCGGGCAAGACCCGCGTTCTTTATTTGATTCATTTTGCCGTCACATTGATTATCGCTCCTGCTGAATGGGCGATATCAAGTGGAGAATACTGGCTTTGTACTGTAGCCACACCATTTGCATATTCACCTTCCCTGTCAACGTAACAGTCATATGTCAACACATATATCCCTTTGGGAAGAAAGTCTATGAAAAACGAAGTCCCTGTATCTCTCACCTCCCGATACATGCCGAGCCCGTCTTTGACAGTATACGCCGACACCTGGTCTGCCGGCTCAAGACATGCGCTCCTGGAATCCATGACCGCGACGTAGTTCATATCTTTTCTACATGTCAGCGTCAATGTGACCCTTACCTTGTCTCCTACCTTCAAAGGACTTTCCGAAACTACCGTCCCTTCAGAAGATTCATTGACAACAAGAAGCTTCTTGTCAATCTTCAGGTTCTCACACTTCTCTGCCTTTACATCCTTTATTGGGGCAAGATATTGACTTACCACTCCTCCCCATGCGGGCGAGGATGACGTTTTTCTTATCTCAAGTTGTTTTCCTGAAGCAAATTCCGGTTCAAGTTGCAATGTCAGGATTCCGGGCAGACTCTCCCCCTCCGGTATTCCCAATTGGTTTTCACCAACTGTCACCAAAGGCGCTGCTTCAGGAGAAATCCATTGTGTTCCACAGGCGACAATGGCTCTTATTACTTCCACGGTATCAGAGTCAGCACCCCAGTCTTCGGTCGATTTCTGCAGCAACAGCCACTGTCTCAATCCGTCTACCGCAGGGGAATCCGGCTCAATCTCCGAATAAGCTTCCAACACGGCGGCAGTTGTGGAGATTTTAGACCATCCGTTATTCCCTGACGACAGATTGTCGAACCACCATCCATGGGCATCATCTTTTGACGCATACTGACTCAGAGATTCCAATATTGTATGCGCGTAAGACTCATAACCTTTGCTTCGGAAAAGCAACATCGCAGCCATGGATTTCTCATATATCGAAAACTTTTGCCATTCCCTCGATATACTGTCAAGAGCTTTTCTTTTTAACTCAGGAAAACCGGCTACAGTTTTACCCGCATCGAAGAAACTCCGGATGTAGAGATAGTCCAGCATATCCCTTACGGAATATTTTTCATCCGATTTAAGATAATCGTCATACGCACTTTTGTCACAATAAGATATAGCCTTGCCGATCATATCCTTTCCTTTGTCTGGAAGGATACCCGCCTTTCTCATCATTCCAAAATAGAGCAAAACTTTCCTCGTAATAAACGGCGAGGATTTCATATCAGGACACCATCCCCATCCTCCATCCCGGCTCTGCATGCCTGCGATCTTCTCCATCAGATCTGCGGCAATTTCCTGTCCGGCTCCGGGTTCAAGGAGTTTCACGACTGACTGCATTCTCAATGTCTCGGAGGAGGCGTTGTTCACCCACGGCGTGTTGACAAGCTCCACAGTCTTGAGCCCGGCATCTTTTTCCAAATTTGATTTCAAAACGTTTTGAAAGCTTTCCTCTTTGAATGAAATAACTTTTTCAATGGCAGACCTCACTTCAGGGTACCTTACCGCTATATCTGTCGCCATTGAATTTGCAAATAGCGATTTCATTAAAACGAGAATATTTTTGGAATCCGGTGAAGATATCGACGGAAGGGCGGTCACTACCTCCCAAAGCGGATTGTAGCAATACTTGAAGGTGACATTTGCATTCTTGCCATATTTCGGCAGTTTCTTTGTGAATGTTTTCTCTCCCGTCCCCATGAAAAATTGAGTGGATTCCAACACCGGTGTCGACGAAGGGTAAATCGGGACCACCGTCTGTTCACCATCAGTATGACTATCGCCATAAGCATATGCTCTTATTCCCACAGCATTCATATCTGAAGGTACGACCCATTCTATAGAAACAACCCTGCTGCCTGACGGAGATGTATTCCCCTCTTCAAGTCTCGCAGATGCAAGAACATTACCGCTCAATGGATCAAACACCACAAGTTCTCCGCCAAGCGCTATTTCTTTGTCGGAATTATTAAACAACAAGGCTGATATATAAGATTTGTCTCCCGCGCGGAGATAGCGGGGCGGATTACTCTTTACCATAACTTGTTTTGATGCCACAACATCTTTAATGAGTCTGGCGCTGAGTAGATTTTCTGTATACCCTATTATCTGGAACTGCCATGTGGTGTTGAAATCCGGCATGTCAAAGTCTATTGTGACCTCTCCATTGGGATCGCTGTCAAGGTCTGTGCGGAAAAAGGCAAGGGGCATTTCTATCGGTCTTAATTCCGCTGTATCAATATCCTCTGCCCGCGCTCCGACATTATCCGAAGCTTCCTGAGATTCCTCATTTGCGGCATCCGCGACTGCCATATTTGCATATACAGGTGCCGACATGGCTGTAACCGCCCCATCGGCGCTTTCTTCTTTGACAACCCTATCGTTTGCTCCGCATATCATTCCTCCTGACGGTATTGATCTTGAAGCCGCTTTCAACATATAACGGTTCATGCCGATGTTTCCAAGGTTATATCCATATGTGTAAAACTCCGGCACCGGATCCGCCACATGCGGGAGCCGCAATATCGGTGACATCCTTGCTATAGTATTTATCGTACGATATGAAGGGATCCTGACATTTGTCGCATTATAGAAATAGTTGCCGGGCACATTGAAATCCCATGAGAATGGTGCCAGCGCGTTCAACGATTTATCGGACATGACCGCCAACACAGGAATCTTTCCGGCAGACACACCATTGACCGAGAAACTGAATTTCCAATGTTCCTTGCCTCCCGCCGTCGCCTTGTCCCGGAACGTCTCTGTCTTTACCGCCAATCGTTCTGTTGATTTTTCCGATATAATCGACACTGTCTGCTGTCTGGCATCGAAATCATGCATCCCACAAAAAGTAACCTGAATACGCTCATTTCCATCGGGAGCTTTTACAGAAACGGAGCTTATACTGTCGTCTGTTTCTATCCATTCCCTCTGTAAAATTCCATTACGCCCGGTCACCACATACAGCAGCCAGCTTCCGGCATAAGCACTCCCTACCGGAATCTCTACCACAGTAGCTCCAGTTTCAGCTACAATGTCGCATTTCGGAACCCACAACGGAGTATCAAAAGGCGTTTTTTTATCGCTTTCACGCCATACAACTGTTTCAATCTTCGTCTTGAGCGTATCGCCCTCCACATTAAGGGTCAACTGATATTTCCCGGAAGGAATCTCTTCCGCGCTCAATACAAGAGCCGGACTGATAAAATTTCCTGAAGAAACCACCTTGCCTCCCGACAGATCTTTCATCGCATATTCCACCTTTTCTTTGACAGGAAGTCCAAGCATATCGTAGACAGGTATATGAAACGCTATATCCTTGCCGTCGGCACAAATATTTTGTGGTACATCCGGACGTATATTGAAATCCGTTCCAAGAGAAAACCTTAGATCCCGAGCCTCTTGTGTCTCCCCGGAAAGAGATGTCGCAGACACACTCAATAAATAAGTACCAAACTCGAATTCCGTGTTTTTCAGCGAATCAGTCTGAAGCGTGATGACAAAATTTCCATTGCTGTCAGTCAATGCCTCTCCGCCGAACGAGGCATTTGAATTTGATCCCGTCCAATAACGCCACCACGGATTCCACTTCACTTTAAACGACACCTTGGCATTATCGAGAGGCATGCCGGAGTACGTCTTCACCGTTCCCTTGAATTTTAACAGATCTCCCGCCTTATAAGTGCGAGAAGAATCGGCTCTTAATTCCACATAAAAACCCGGAGTCTTGTATTCAGCGACTTCTACACTTGTACTTCCGGCTATATAAGACGGGTAAGAACCGAACTTAACCTGAAGTATATGCCGTCCCAACATGCCGGTAGACGGAACTGCAAACTCTCCGCTACATCTTCCGGAATTATCAGTCGTCAATGACACTGAATCCTTCAGATTGTAATTAGCGTCTCTGAGATATACCGTAACGCTCTCATTCTTCAACAAACAATTGATGCCGTCACTTTTAGACATCCCTACTACCGCGAATTGCATTTTTGATCCCGGTCTGTATATTGAAAGATCTGTCAGTATATTGGCGAAAGCTTTTGACCCTGCAGGTATCGTATTGTGGCTATATCCGGACCAACCCTCAGCCGAAGATTTCCCATAACGGACTTTAACCCTATAATAACCTTCCGGCATTAAGAAAGATCCATCAGTGCCGGTCTTACCTTTTTTTATAATTTTATTATTGTCATATACACTGACTTCGGCACCGGCTATGGGATGCTGATCACCAGAGTTAACGACATATATGAACCCGGACTTCTCCTCTGTAGGATTCGACATCGATATAATTGACAAATCCGTCACATTCAGACTTCCGACAGACCATAATTCTGTCTTCTTTCTCCAATCCGATGCGAGTGTCTGTTGTCCGGAAGGGATGAGAACATATCTTCCGGGATTTAGTCGCGGTATCTGAAAAATCTCTTCGTTGACAAAAGGGACCTCTCCTGTCTTTCCTGCCTCAATTTTCACAACCGCCACTTTCTCACAACCTGAAGGGAATTTGCCAAGATTGACGGAATTTACTGTCACCAATGACTCCGGAACCTTGTAAATCAACACATAACTCTCTTTAAGATTGACAAGCCTTATCTTTCCTTGACCCTCAGTATAAGGAAGGAGCGCTTCCGCCACCTCAATCCTCATTGACGGGGATGCCATACATTCAATGTCATATTTCACCAAATCGGCATTGACAGCTTCCGGAAAATTATTAAGCCATGATTTCAACTGCCGATAAAAACTTTTCTGTGAGTCTGAACCAGAAATTTCCCCACCATATTCAGCCTCATAATAAGCGTTGAGTATCCGGGCGTCCCATGGAGTATTTATCAGCCTGTCTTTCCACTTATCCAGAAAACTTTTTCTTTTTGAGAAATCAAGATTGTCCGCCTTAATGGATATCGCCACTGAAAGAGCGGCGGCATTCCCGGAAGCCTCACAATACTCTATCAGCCCGTCAATCAGTTGTTCCGCCTTGCCTTCACATTGTCCGGGCAGCGTAAGAGGCAAGATTTTCGCGGATGTATTGAAAGGGATAAGGCGATCAGACATTCCGGATCCGACGGCATTAAGATTACCGACACATGAATATATTAGGAAATCATACAGCGACAGGTTGTATTTAGATATATTCTCGGCATCAGATATTATTGTACTGATATCTGTCAATGGCATTCCTTTTGCTACAGTGTCATGCTGCAGGGCAAGCTCTGACAGAGACAGAATTTTTCTACAGAATTGATCCCGGCTCCATGACAACGGATCATCCGGCATCTCAGCCACAGGAAGTGTCCTCTGATTATATTTCAATGCGTCCGCTTCATACAACTGCCTATATAAGGTCGCCTCCAATGCATAAGACAATTGAGAGTATGGTTCCGGCAAAATCTTTGCGGCAGAGTCAAGCATTGCCACGTTATCCCGGAAGGAAGACTTCGAGATTAAGTTTCTTGCCACCATAACTTGAATGGCGGCTTTCAATGTCTCGATTCCATTACCATTCGCCAAAGCAGCGCTGAAATGTCGCATGGCATCTTTGTTGACCTTTTCAGGAAAGGCAAAATCCGGTTTCTCAAAAGAAGATGACGGACTATTGCTGTCAGTTTTGTTTTCTGCATACGCCATGATCGGTATAATAAACAACAAGGCTGCCATAATTGCAGCCCTGATATCTCGAGAAGTGATTTCATTCTTCATAGAAAACACATTTTTCAGTTTTTTTTATCTTTCCTTTTGCCATGGTGTTTATGACGCATCTCTTCCATTTTTTTTCTGAAAGATTCTTCAGCAGACTTTAGCTTGAAAATCTGTTTCTGAGTCATAAACTTTGAAAATTTGGAATCGTATTCCTTTTCAATGGCGGCTTCGTCAGACCTCGCCTTGTTCAACGCATTGGTCACTGTCTTGTAATCTTCTTCAGAAGCATTCTTGTTTTTCTTGATTTCTTTCTCCAGTCTTCTGGCTTCCTTGACAGCGGCAAACCGTTTTCTGGTCATTTCATTATACAAATCAAAAAATTGTTGCCTCTGGTCTTCTTTCAGATCTATTTCTTGAGCCAGATATTTCAATTTAAATTCTTGAATCTCCTGAAATATTTGTTCTTTGGTCTTACCCTCCGGTGACGGACACTCCTCTCCCGACACCTGCAAGGGGATACTCATAACCATTACAACGAGAATTAGTAGATGTTTTAACATACACGAATACTTTTATACGGATTTACTTTCTTTAGCAGGAGTACCGGAAATTTCCAATGAAGAATACTCAGGATTCAATTCATATCCGAAATCTGTCTCAAAATCATCAAATGAATCGTAATTGCCGCATACTTCCCGTTCAAGATCATAATCTGATTCCAAATGAAACACTGGAATCGCATCATAGCTGCCACTTTCAGCAAGTTGTATCAATGCCTCCGGCGGATTTTCAAGATTCAATGATCCCGCAGAGGTGGATATGTGATGAAACATATTCATCATCAGCCATATCCCCGCAAACATAGCCGCCATATATACATATGGTTTAACCCTCTGCCATTTTGTAAGCTCCACGCTGCGTGGAGCTTCCGGATAAGGAGGCAGCGCGGACATGATGCGCACGTTAAGCTCTTCAAAATAACCATCGGGAACCCGGAAGCCGGGATCCTTGCCAAATCTTTCTATAAGCTTGTCTTCTTGTCGCATATCTTATTCTTTTTATCTTCTGACCGATAATTCTTCTTGAGGTTTAATTCATAAAAAAAAGATTCATTACTTTTTTGAAAAACTTTTCCTGATCTATATTGTTTTCTTTATATACAAATTCGATTCATGATGTTAGGTTAGTTAGAAATAGTATTATGAAAAACACAAAGCGGCTGATTGAGAAACCAGCCGCTTGCTTTTGCTGCCGGTCCATTATCCCGTGTGCCCTATTACCCTTACATCCTGAAACACGATGTCGAAATTCCGAGACATTTACACCATCTTCCTATGAAAGCAACATTTCGGTAACCTTCTTCACTGCATGATGATAACTGGCTTTCAAAGCTCCGACTGATGTGCCGAGAATTTCCGACATCTCCTCATATTTCATTTCATCATAATATCGCATATTGAAAACAAGCCTTTGCTTTTCAGGCAATTTCGCAATAGCTTTCTGCAATTCTTTCTGAATCTCATCTCCATCGAAATATTCATCAGCCTCGATATTGTTCAACAAGAATCCCTCATCGGCATCTTCGTTTAGCTGAAGACGCTGTTTCTCCTTGTTGATAAAGTTTATTGATTCGTTGACAGCTATCTTGAAAAGCCATGTCGACAATTTTGCGTCACCGCGAAAGTTATGCAAATTGTTCCAGGCTTTTATAAATACATTCTGTACCAAATCATTGGCGTCATCATGGTTGACCACCATTTTACGGATCTGCCAATATACAGGCTGCGAATACCTTTTAATCAATGCGTCAAATGCATTGGGAGCAGTCGCTTTATCCTGCAACTGTCTCACAAGTTCTTTTTCATCTATGGGCGCAATGTATGTCATTCTTGGAATCTTAGCACTGTAAAATTAGCAAACATTCTTCAATATATAATAACCCATGGAATGTATATAACTAAATTTAACAAAATATGTGATTAAATTTCATTTCAGTATAAAACGCCCAAGGCTTCCGGTGATCGTTTTTTTACCGAAACTGCATGAACGGGACTTCATGTCATATCTGAAAAATTTGTAACGTCCAGGATCTCGTTCCCTCTCAACATTAATCGTTTCTCCGTGTTATTATTATATAGTTTGCAAAAACTATATCGACCGTAATTTCTCCACATATTAAAACCCTTGACTATGAAATTCCGATATTTTACATACTTGATTATTTCATTTTGTTTTATAACAATATCATCCCTCCCCGCAAACGCACAGTATTATGAAATAGCCAACAGGATTCCGTCGCTGATACAGCCGGCGCTCTCCGGATCTATGAGATACAAAGGCTTTATTGAAGGTGGATACGCCAAATCGCTTGGTAATTATGATGCGGATTTCCTTGAATTTTCAACCTCCCAAGGGTTCCAATACACATCATGGTTCTACATGGGTATCGGTATCGGTGTGGACGTTCTGTTCTCCCATAAAAACGACAATTGGGGCGCAGGATGGGAGGATCCCGATTATGGCGCAGGGAAAAACACCACGACAGCAGCCATGTTGCCGCTGTTTACTGATTTCAGGTTCAATCTCGGCAGCGGCGGAGGGGCATCTTTCTTTATCGACCTTAAACTTGGATGCTCATTTCTACTCAGCAACAAATATATATCGATTGGCAACGGTTATCTCACCAACCAGGAATATTTCTATCTGAGACCGTCTATCGGAATAAGGATACCTACCAATGCAAAAAATCCCAAACAGGCGTTTGACCTTGGAATCTCCTATAAGCTTCTGACTTCCAATTATTGGAATTCCTGGAATAGAGATATAACATTAAATTCTTTGGGAGTGACAGCCGCCTTTGAATGGTGACAGCACAACTCTGTCATGTGATAACAATTACATATATTGTGCGTAATATTGAAAGCTGTAATTTATTTGACAAAAGCCGGAATCCATTGACGGAATCCGGCTTTTAAAATGCAAACATAGCAACTAATTTTGACAACTGTCATTTACCGACAGCGGCAGGCGTCCAGTTTTTAAAGAAGCGCATAACTTTCTTTTTGTCATATCCCTCTCCTGACTCAAGAAAGCTTGAATCCTGGATATGCAAGACCTCTCCTTTATTTCCGAGAACCACCAACGCGGGATAACCGAACCGTCCCGGATTTCCGAGCCGTGACAACATCTCGTCGACTCCGCCTTTGGAAGCTTCCGAAGGATTTCTGGGATTATAGTTCACATGGATATATACAAAATTATTGTCAACCATATCCTTCACTTCTACATCATTCTCAATAAACGCAGCCAGCCTGAGACACCATTTACACCAGTTGCCTCCAACCTGACACACTACATACTTCCCCTCTGACGAAGCTTTCTCCACAGCTTCCGAAATCTGAAGATTCGGGTCGATTGTCTCATCATAGACTTTCTTGACCGGAGTCTGACAATACGCCATTGCCGTGACAGCCATCGCGCATAAGATCAAAATTATTCTTTTCATATGGATAGTTATTAATCAGTCAGCAAGCAGTCGCACAATACTGTCAATCTTTTGATTGCAATTTTCAGCAACTGCTTCTGATCGCAAAATTAATATTTTTCATCCGGAAATTTTAAAAGATTTCTCCAAAAATTTGGAGGTGTCGGCAAAAAAGTATAACTTTGCACTCGCTAATGCGCACGTGGCGTAATGGTAGCCGCGCCAGACTTAGGATCTGGTGTCTCACGACGTGGGGGTTCGAGTCCCTTCGTGCGCACATAATGAAACGGGATATTTCTACAATATCCCGTTTATTTTTTCTCCATAAATCTATGTTATCTATGAAATTTACAACAATTCTTTTGTTGGCATCCTTTTTATATGCGGCAACAGCCAGCCATTCCGGAGCCTATACCGCGGAATCCCCGCAGAAACAAACAATAAAAGAGCTGCCTCTCCCGAAGGTTCCCGTCTCGCTGACCGATCCTGCCGGCAGAGCGGATTATATACTGTCTCATTTCTGGGACGCGCTTGATTTTGATAATGCAGAAAACCAACTTGACTCCCCGTCTCTCGAACAAAACTTTGTAAACTATCTCAATCTTTTTCCTCATGCCGACTCCGATTCTCTTCCCGGGATTGTAAACTCTTTCCTTTACGAATCTGAAAAGAACGCGAACCTCGCAAAACAGATCTACGACCTGGCTTACAAATATCTTGATACAAAAGAATCGCCTCTAAGAAACGAGACATACTACATATATTTCCTTGAAAACGCGAAAAAATCAAAAGCATGCGATGAAGCCACCAGAGAAAGGGCGTCTTACAGGCTTGAAGCCGCGATGAAAAACAGACCGGGAGCTGACGCGTCTGATTTCAGATTCATAACAAGAGACGGGAAACAGACATCTTTGTCCGCATTAGCCTCCGACTCCCCCATACTTCTTATCTTTTATGATCCCGACTGCAGCCATTGCTCCGAGACAATAAACGAAATAATAAAATTGCACCTTGGCAACACAAAAATAGTAGCCATCGATTCGGAAGAAGACCGTGAACTATGGGACAATACCAAAAACACTTTGCCTGACAGTTGGACTGTCGGGTTCGCCATTGATCCGGTTCAGGATGACGAAATTTATGTTTTTGAAGAGATGCCAACCATCTTCTTGCTTGACAAGGATAAAAAAATAATTCTGAAAGACGCTACAATTCAAGAAATAAAAAATACCATTTCCGGTCTCCACTGACAATATATCATGCAGAATTGAATACTGATTCATTTTCTATACTCTTGCATTATAAGCGTTTTTTTGTTAACTTTACGCCAAATTCCACTTTTTCGAACAAATGGACGAAGATATTGAAATACCCGACAACTCTCTTAACGGTGAAGCCGGCTCCGCAGATAATGGAACCGTAGCCGAGAATAACACTCCGGTTTCCAATGACGAAAGCCTCAATATTGAAAGCCACTCCGTCAGCAAACCTGCGATGCAGGATCCTACCGCAAAAAAAACAATTCTTTCCGGAATGTTTCGCAACTGGTATCTTGAATATGCCAGTTATGTGATCCTGGAAAGAGCCGTGCCTCATATAGAAGACGGTCTTAAACCGGTGCAACGCCGTATTCTGCATTCTATGCAGACTCTGGACGACGGTCGGTTTAATAAAGTCGCAAACATTGTCGGCAACACTATGCAGTATCATCCCCATGGTGACGCATCTATCGGCGACGCGCTTGTCCAGCTTGGACAAAAGGAAATGCTTATAGACACCCAGGGCAACTGGGGAAACATCCTTACCGGTGATTCCGCAGCTGCTCCACGTTATATTGAGGCACGTCTGTCGGAGTTTGCCCTTGAAACTGTCTTCAGCCCCAAGATCACAGAATGGACTTTGTCTTATGACGGCAGAAAAAAAGAGCCGGTCACACTGCCGGTAAAGTTTCCTTTGCTCCTTGCCCAGGGGGTGGAAGGTATCGCTGTCGGACTCTCGTCTAAAATTCTCCCTCATAATTTCAACGAGATCTGCGATGCCGCCATCGCCGCACTTCACGGTCAGCCATTCAGGCTGCTTCCCGATTTCCAGACAGGAGGATTGCTCGACGCCTCAAGATATAATGACGGCGCGAGAGGAGGAAGCGTCAAAGTACGTGCCAAGATTGAGAAAATTGACAACAAGACTCTTGCCATAACTGAACTTCCTTTCGGGAAAACCACATCCACACTCATATCCTCCATCCTTTCAGCTATGGAGAAAGGGAAGATTAAAATCCGAAAGGTGGATGACAACACCGCTGCGACCGCTGAAATCCTCGTGCACCTTATACCCGGAACTTCTTCCGACAAAGCGATAGACGCGCTTTATGCCTTTACAGACTGTGAGGTGAGCATCTCTCCAAATTGCTGCGTGATTGTTGACAGAAAGCCTAAGTTCATGTCTGTGACAGAACTCCTCAAATATTCAGTGGACCACACCCGTGACCTTTTGCGAAGAGAACTTGAGATAAAGCTTGCCGAAACAAAGGAAACGCGGCTTTACTGCTCTCTTGAAAAAATATTTATTGAAGAACGTATCTATAAAGACCGGGAAGTGGAACAGGCAGCCGACATGGATGCCGCCATCGCTCATGTCGACAGACGTCTTGATCCTTTCAAGCCTCAGTTCTTCAGAATGCCTACACGCGATGACCTTGTAAGACTGTGGGAAATCAAAATGGGTAGGATTCTGAAATTCAATTCCGAAAAAGCCAACCAAAGGATAGCCGATCTTGAAAAAGACATCGAACGCCTGCAGTTTGATCTTGACCACATCGTGGAATACACATCCGCGTGGTACGCTCACCTCAAAGAAAAGTATGGAGAAGCGTTTCCCCGGCGAACCGTGCTGCGGGGATTCGATTCTATCGAAGCTGCTAAAGTCGCGGAAGCAAACAAGCGTCTTTACTATGACAAAAGCGGAGGCTTTTTGGGAACTTCCCTAAAAGACAACGACTTCCTTTTCACCTGTTCGGATATTGACGACATCCTGATCATTTACCGCGACGGAACATACAAGCTTGTAAAAGTGCAGGAAAAATTGTATGTCGGAAAAAAAATCATACACATCGGACTATTCAAGAAAGGAGATAAACGAACAATATATAATGTCATATACCGTCATGGCAAACCCGGAACAAAGGATGACGACGGCAAACTTTTAGGATATGCCTACAAGAAACGGTTCTTTATCACCGGACTGACCCGTGAAAAAGAATACAATATAACGAAAGGTGCGCCGGGTTCGAGAGTGGAATGGCTTACCTGTAACCCCAATGGAGAGGCGGGGGTCGTGAAAGTTTCGCTCAAGGATGAACCTAATGAAACGGGGCGTCGCCCGAGATCTAAAGAGGTGCTGGTAAATTTCGCGGAACTTGACATCAAAGGGAAAGAATCTCTGGGAAATCTTGTCACCAAATATCAGATCGACGACGTAAAGCTTGTTGAGAAAGGTACCAGCACACTTGGTGGCAGGGAAGTTTGGTTTGACCGCGACGTGCTGCGCCTGAATTATGACGGGCGAGGTGAAAGCCTCGGCATATTCCAGGGTGATGATCTTGTGCTTATAATCACAAAAGACGGAGAATATTTCACTTCTTCGTTCGCCGATTCGAATCATTATGACGACAACATCCTGAAAATCGAAAAATTCGATCCTCATAAGGTATGGACGCTCGCGCTTTATGACTCCTCTTTGGGATTCCCCTATCTCAAACGTTTTGTATTCGAGCCATCGGCAAAACCACAACGTTTTGTGGGGACTGAACCCGAATCCAGAATAATCATCCTCACAGACACCGCCTATCCGAGAATACGTGTGGATTTCGGAGGAGC
>CAMWID010000002.1 GCA_947174235.1 uncultured Porphyromonadaceae bacterium
TAGAGCGTCGGATTCATAACCCGGAGGTCTCGAGTTCAATTCTCGATCCCGCTACAAGGCAGCAGCTGACAATTGTTGGCTGCTGTTTTTGTATAAAGAATTTGAAAGTTCCCTTAAATTTGGAAGATATGGCAACGATGTATGAAATGATCATGGATCTCCCTTTGTTCAAAGGGGTGAGCAAAGAGCAGGTGTCATCTTTTTTGGAAAAGACAAACATCAATTTCGTCAATTTTGCACCCGGTGAAAAGATCGTATCCAAAGGGGATGAGGTTACTATGGTCAAGTTTGTCATTTCCGGGAAAGTATGCGTGATTCACTCTTTGCGGGGATGTGGCATTAATGTAGAGGAAATATGTGCGCATGGAAAAGTGCTTGGGGCAGACCGGCTGTATGGTATGTCCACAGGCTATTCTTGTGATGTGATTGCTTCGGAAAAGACGAGTATAATGGAATTCCGCAAAGATCAGTATGTGCGTCTTATAAATTCCGATCATATATATCTGTTAAATTTTTTCAATTATCTTTCCCGTCGCGCCCAACGACCTGTGGAGGCTGTCGAAGATTATTCGGGAGGAGATCTGAAATCCCGTCTTAGCGTGCTTCTTAGCGTGCTTACCGATCCTGATTCAATTTCAATATCCGTGAGGTCTTCGGTGGAAGATCTTGCTGACTATGCGTCTAAAGATGTCGGAAGTGTCAGGGAATGGTTGGATAAATTGTCGGCGGAAGGGGTTGCGGAATATCAAGACGGCGAGCTGCGGATAAAGTCCCGGAGCGCGTTTTTATCGTAAGGTAAATTTGCGAGGTGTAAGGGATAACTCTGTCACGGCGCCGTCCTTCTTGATGCGAGATACAAAACAGATACAAAACATTCAGATGTTATGTTGAATGTTTTGTATTTTTTTATTACTTTTGTATAATCAATGGCTCATTGTCGAGCATGCGTCACCCGTGGCGGATAATTGACAGTACAGACAGTTTTATAGCAACCTATAATATCAGAAAAATGACTTCACAAAGTATGTTGAAAGTAAGGCTCGCGGCACTTAATTTTCTTGAGTTCGCTGTCTGGGGCGCTTACCTGACTTCTCTTGGCAACTTCTTATTTAAGAACGGACTTGGCGACCAGATCGGTTGGTTTTACGCTATGCAAGGTATAGTATCTTTGTTTATGCCTTCGGTGATCGGCATTATTGCAGACCGGTGGGTGCCTGCGCAACGTATGTTGAGTCTGTGTCATATGCTTGCAGGAGTGTTTATGGCGCTGGCGGGATTTTATTGTATGTCGGTTGAGTCGGTGAGTTTCGCCCCTCTTTTTGCATTGTATTCAGTGTCGGTGGCATTTTTTATGCCTACGATCGGACTTAATAATTCCGTGGCTTTTAATGCATTGTCAAAATATGGACTTGATACGGTCAAGGCTTTTCCTCCGATCCGGACTTTGGGTACGGTCGGTTTCATATGTGCCATGCTGTTCGTAAATTTCACGGGACCTGAGGACGCGAAATACCAGACTACATATGTCCAGATGTTCGTGTCCGCCATATTGAGCGGCGTTATGATGTTTTATGCTCTTACCATGCCAAAATGCGAGATCAATACCGCTCCCCCTACAGGCAATATGATCGACCGTCTTGGACTTCGGGCGTTCACATTGTTCAAGCAAAGGAAGATGGCTGTGTTTTTTATATTCAGCATGATGCTTGGCGTATCTTTGCAGATAACCAACGGCTATGCCAACCCCTATATCACATTCTTCAAGGAGATTCCGGCGTATGCGGATGCCTGGGCGGCAAAAAATGCCAACGCCTTGATATCTCTGTCCCAAATAAGTGAGACATTATGCATACTTCTTATACCTTATTGCCTTAAACGTTTCGGTATAAAGGGAGTTATGCTTATGTCAATGTTCGCGTGGGTGTTGAGATTCGGTCTGTTCGGAGTTGGAAATCCGAGCGGAGGTCTCTGGCTTATGGTATTGAGCTGTATTGTATATGGAATAGCCTTTGATTTCTTTAATGTCAGTGGCGGACTATATGTTGACAAGGAGACTCATCCATCCATGAGAAGCAGTGCCCAGGGATTGTTCATGATCATGACAAACGGTCTTGGCGCCACAATAGGCACTTTGTGTGCCATGGCGATCGTTAACCATAATGTCGTGGCTTCGGATCCTGTTGAAGTCCAGCTGTCAGGATGGAGGGTGTCTTGGGGTATATTCGCCGGCTATGCTCTCGTGGTAGGAGTCTTGTTCTGGATAATTTTCAAGGAAAAGGACAATGGCGTTTCTCTGAAACGTTCTGAAATTGAGTCTGCGGAAAGTGAGGACGGCGGAGGCGCCATAATAGAAAAGATATGATACAGTTTTATGCGCCTCAGATTTTAGAGACAGGAATTCTCCCTGAAGCGGATTCGGCACATTGCTGCCGGGTTCTGAGAATGAAAGAGAGGGACGAGGTTTTTGTGACTGACGGTAAAGGAAGCCGCTTCCGGTGTGCCATAGTCGATGCGCATCCCAAACATACTGCGTTGGAAATTATATCGGAAGAGAAGATCCCTACGCATTGGGGAGTGAAGATAACGCTTGCCGTGGCACCCACAAAAAGTTCTGACAGGATGGAGTGGATGCTTGAAAAAGCTGTGGAAATAGGAGTTGACAGGGTGGTACTCCTCAAATGTCGGCGCAGCGAGCGGAAGGTCATGAAGCTTGACAGACTTGAAAAGGTCATGATCTCTGCGATGAAGCAGAGTCTTAAAGGTGTTCTTCCGGAATTGACAGAGGTTTCAAGTCTTGAAAATTTTGTAGGATCGATTGGCGATGATTGTCAGAAGTTCATGGGATACTGTTCTTCAGAGTATTCGAGAAAAGAATTTGTAAAGGAATGTACCGGAGGTAAGGATGTGGTGATAATGATAGGACCGGAGGGTGATTTCACACCTGAGGAAGTAGAGGTTGCAGTGTCTAAAGGTTTCGTGCCGGTGACATTCGGTGAGAGCCGCTTGCGGACAGAGACTGCTGCCCTTTATGGGGTAGCGGCAGTGCATATTTTAAATCAGATATCCCGTGATTGATCAAGATATCCAATGATTTATAAGAGTATAAAAAAAGCATCCGCCGGCGGATGCTTTTTTTATTTGGGGGAAGTTCATTTAAGTTTCAATATCTGTCCGACTTTTATGACATCACTTATACTCATTTCGTTAAGTTTGCGTAGTGTGGTCGCTGACATTCCATACGATTTTGCGATAGATGAGAGGGTGTCTCCTTTCTTTACAGTGTATGTGTCTTTCTCGGAAACAGCAGCGCGGTAAGGATTTTCCTTTTCGGCTTTTGCCAGAGTCGTGCCAGCCGGAGCAAAGTTTCTGGGTTTGGTATATGTCTTTTTGTCAAACGTATAAGTGTCGGTATGAGTTGTCTGGTTCGCGAAGTCGAAAATGGCTGAAGGATTTATCGCGTATCCCATGAAGCGGGTCTCGAAATGCAGGTGTGGTCCTGTGCTCCTGCCGGTGCTTCCTCCGAGACCTATCGGGTCGCCTGCCCTTACAACCTGATCAGGTTTTACAAGAGTTTTGTTCAGGTGCCCGTATACTGTTTCAAGACCGTTGGGATGGCGTAGGATAATATAATTGCCATATCCTTTTCTTTCATAAGCTGTCAGACGACATTTTCCGTCGAAGGCGGCGTATATAGTGTCGTTGCTTTTGATTGCAAGGTCTATACCTTTGTGCATCCTTCCAAACCGTCTGCGATATCCGTAATTGGAAGTTACCTTTCCGGGGACAGGCATAAAATATCCCGTCACGTCAATTATTTGTGTGTCAGGAACGTCCGATTCCTTGAAGGGATTTACGGCTTTGCTGTTCCAGCCTTCAGTATAGATGTCAGGTTCCGGTTCGAGGTCATCAATAAGGTCGATGAATGTGTTTTTCTCCACCAGCCTGATCTGGTCTTTGCTTTTGGCCTGATTGGCGAGAAGCTGTTTATGTGCGTCGGAGTGAGGAGATTTGCTTGTTATTGTCTGAGCTGAGATCCCTCCTGCCATGCATGTGGAGAAAAGACACAACGCTACAAATTTCTTGAGAATAATCATCTGTTATAAAAATATTTTCGTAGGGGCTTGCCGTCTCTATGATATTATTGTTTATTTTACAAGGTCATCGTTGGCGTATAATAAAGGAAAATAGCTTGGCACATAGTCGAAGATCTCTTCCGGTCTGAAGAATCTGGCGATCTCTGTTTTCGCGTTTTCAGGAGAGTCGGAAGCATGGACAATGTTTGCCTGTCCGCTCATGCTGAAATCTCCCCTGATAGTACCCGGCACCGCCTTGCGTCCGTTTGTGGCTCCAGCCATTGCGCGGAACACTTCGACAACGTCGATACCTTTAAGCACAAGGCAAACCACAGGAGATGCCATCATTGAAGCGCAGAGTTCAGGGAAGAAAGGACGGTCTACAAGGTGGGCATAATGTTCGCGAAGAATTTTCTCGTCGAGCTGCATCATTTTCATGCCGCATATTATGATTCCCTTGTTCTGGATCCTGCTGATTACCTCTCCGATCAGGCAACGTTCCACACATGAAGGTTTAAGTATGACTAATGTCTGTTCCATTATTTTCCTTAATACTTTTTAATAAATGACTATCGAGTCACTTCAAAGTTACAACTTTAGGATGCCGATTCCTAATTATTTTTAGTTATTTTTTTATAAAAGTTGAGGTTTAATATGATTTTGTGAATATAAGTAATGGAAAATCAGTTGGTTATTTGAAAAATATGTTTTACAACATGTTTTTGAAACAGTTGCACATCCCAATATTGCGTGTGCAAAATTAGGCTTAATTTTAGTGTGAAAATTTGTTAATGGTAAATTAATATCTCAAATATCAAAAGATTAGATGATCGGTCGTTTGTGCTGTGTATTTGCATTGTGGGAAATAGTCAGTAAGCCTGACGTGCCTCCTTGAAGATAGTTGGGGCGCATCGGCTGAAATTTCCTTACATTTCGCGCTGATAAGACGGGGAAACTGCCGTGAACCATTATGCGGTGGATTTTGTATTTTCTTTAAAAATAAATATTGTACATGAGTGTTGTCATTTCACTGATAAAACAGCGCGGTGTTCACCCTTGTTGCATGACATAAATATCCACTAAAACTATATTGATATGTATTCAATAGATGTAGATACGACAGGTGCGGCGGTTCCGACCGTCAATCTTTCAGAACCGGCTCAGGAAAGCACCTATGCGATCGCGAGATTGCTGATGAAAGGAGTTGACTATATATTGTCTTTGGTAGGGTTGGGTCATAATTCCACTTTTGAACTTGTGCTTTATGCTGTATTGGTTTTTCTGCTGTCGTTTGGTGTCGGCATGATAGTCCAATGGTGTGTCGTGGCGGTTGCAAGATATATCGGTAAGCATTGGCACGCGGAATTGTACGGATATATGCAGGATCAGCATCTTTTCTCAAAGGCTGCGCGTATCATACCGGCAATATTTTTCCTGATCCTTATCCAGTTTACACTCACGGCGCGGGCGTCGCTCGCATCGTGGCTGACCAGGCTGACATGGATATATATAGTCTTCATCATCACCGACACATTGTGTCTGGTGGCGAATGTCATGTGGCGGCATATCAACACACGGGCAAACAAAAGAAAACTGCCTCTTACCGGAATCTTGCAGCTTGTCAAAGGAGTGTTATGGATTTTGTGTGTCATTATTGCTGTCGGGATACTTGTGAACAAGTCACCGGGTTCGTTGCTTGCCGGTCTCGGGGTATTTGCATCAGTGCTCATGTTGGTGTTCAAGGACAGTATTTTAGGAGTAGTCGCCGGAGTGCAGCTGTCGGAGAACGATTCGCTTCATGTGGGCGACTGGATTGCAGCCGGAGATGCCAACGGAACTGTGATGGAAGTCTCTCTTACAGAAGTCAAGATATTGAATTGGGACAAGACAGTGACAACGGTGCCCCCTTATAGTCTGATTTCTTCAGGTTTCAAAAGTTTCAGAAATATGTCGGAGAGCAATACGCGCCGCATCCAGCGATCGTATATGATAGATGCGGACAGTGTGTTGCAATGTGATGACAGAATGCTTGAAGAGTTTTCAAAACTGCCTTTTATGGAAGAATGGATCTCAAAGAAAATAGAGCAGCGCAAAGCCGGGAAGGAACAGGACGCCGCCAATCCGGAGGGTCTTGTAGACGGGTCAATAGATACCAATCTCGGAGTGTTCAGGGCATATTTGAAAATGTATCTTGATTCGAATCCTAATTTTTCCAAGGCAGGAGGCATTGATTTTTGCTTTGTGACCACACTTCCGCAGACGGCATCTGGCATTCCGTTGCAGATATATTGTTTCACGTCCACCTCGGCATGGTTGACGTATGAGGCGATCATGAGTTCTCTGTTCGAGCATGTCGCCGTGATGTTGCACAAGTTCCGTCTTTATACTTATGAAAATCCGTCAAGCAGGGATACCATTATAGACGGTTACCTGAGTCCGGGTAAAAATCCGGATGTATTGTTCGGAATGCCGTTCCCGTTCTATAATGCGACAGGGACTCCGGAGAATCCGGCATATCCTGTCCAGCAGTCGGCATTCCCTCAGCCTTCTGCTATGTCGGTTGCAGCAGCGCCGGCAGCATCTCAGGCTCAGCCGGAGGCGGGTAAAAACGGAAAAGCCGGATCTGTCTCGTCAAGCGAATCTTGAGATTACGAGATGTACTTCAATAAGAAGAGTGCCGCAATCAGCTGATTGCGGCACTCTTCTTATTGATTCGCTTATGCTCAGTTTGCGGGAGTGTCTGTTTTTTTCTCCTTATTGTCGTCTTTGATACGGAAAGTCACAGGAAGGTTAAAGTAAGACGCCACCACTTCTCCGTTGACTTTTGCCGGTTGCCATGCGGGCATCTCTTTCACCACTCTGAGGGCTTCGTTGTCAAGCTGGGGATCGATACCTTTTAAAATGGATGCGTCCCCGATTTTTCCATCTTTCTCAATTATGAATTTTACAATCACACGTCCTTGCACTCCGTTTTTAAACGCGTTTTCAGGATACTTCACGTTGTCGCTGAGCCATTTCATCAATTCATTCAATCCTCCCGGAAATTCCGCCTGTTCTTCGACTGCCGTAAAAACTTCCTTCTTTTTGTTGTCGTCGGCGATCGCTGCTGAATAATCACTTGTGCCGGAATCGGCGGGATATGAGGCTTCATGTTGCACTGCGGGATCGGATTGAACAGTTGGCACGTCACCGGTTGTTCGGTCGGTTTTTTCTTCTGCCAAGTTGGCTGACGGAGATTCAAGGACGGATTCTACCGCAACCGGTTTCTCTGCAGCTTCCGGGTCGGTGACTCGTGTCGGAAGTATGTTGACAGTTTCTGTAGATTCTTTGTCGGAAATTGTTGAAAAATTAGTAACTTTGCTGTCTCTTCCATCCATAAGGATAGTTTCGGATGCAGTGTCGAGAACTGCAGCCACTGCGGGAATTTCCATCACTGCGCATCCGATTGCCATTGCGGGAATGAGAGCGAAGGCGCCCATGCGGCGCGACTTCGGCGGATTTGATTTGTACATCATAGTAATACGTTTTTTAAGTTTGCTGTGATTCAGGCTGTTGGCAAGAATTCGGAACCTCGTGCCCACAGCCTTTTTTATTAATAATGTTTGGTATTGCCTGATATTGGTGCCTGAAGCGAGCACCGCATCATCTGCCTGATATTCGTGAACGGTCTTGAATTCTTCAGCCAGAAGCCATGCCGCCGGATTGAACCATTGGAAGATACATATTGCCTGCACGGCGGTGAGGTCTGCCCAGTGAAGCAGCTTCAGGTGGCGGCGTTCATGAATGGAAATAATATTTCCTGCGGATTCATAATCATCGCGTGACATCACATAATATCTCAACCAGCTGAAAGGGGCTATGTCTTTTCTATCGGAAATTACAAGAGTGTATTTCCCGTCCTTTATCTTTTCGCCTTTCCTTATTATTGTCGCGAGTTGGCAAGCTCCGGCAATGGAATAGGCAAGCGTCAGGATCATTCCCGCCAGATATATGGCGGTGAAGACAACGGACGCTGCAGGCGTATTCTCCCGGGGAGTGTCAGCTGTAAGGATAAGCCCGGTCACAGGTATGTCTGTTTCGATTTCGCCAATCATTCCCACAGAATTTTCAGATTGGAACAGGCTTTCCCACTCTCCTCCCGCCGCCGGCAGGGTGAGCGCGAATATGTAGATGATATATAGCGTCAGTCTGTTGCAGGAATGTTGACGTTCCCCTGCCATTATCCATTTGTAGGCGAGATATCCGATACATAAGAATAATGATGACGCCAAGGCGTAAGAAAAAATTGAGCCCATGGTATATGCTGATTGGAATTGACAATGTGGCTTAATCCGAAAATGATCCGTTTTCAGGTCAATCGGGTTCGTTCTCTTTACTTTCGATCAGATCGATAATTTCGCGAAGCTCCTTTGCCGAGATTTTTTCCTCCTCGGCAAGTGCGGATACGGCACGCTTGTAAGAGTTTCCGAAATAATCGCGTATGACTTGGGCGAGAGTACGGTCGCCGAATTCTGATCTTTGTGCGATTGCGAAAAACCGGTGGCTTCCTGCAATCACTTCATGCCCCACATACCCTTTTTTCTCAAGGATACGGATAGTTGTGGAGACCGTGTTGAAATGCGGCTTTGGCTCCGGATAGATCTCTACCATCTCCCGTATGAACATCGCTCCGTTTTCCCAAAGCATGTTCATCAGTACCGCCTCTTTTTCTGTGATGATCTGTCTTTTTCTTCCAGCTTTCATATGATATAGTTTTAAAGTGATTGTGTCACGAAAATGTAATCAATATAATCGGACTTACCTCCGGTCGAAGTATCAATTCTGCCAACGGGCGTGTCCAATGAAGTTATTATTACACCGCAAAAATACAACTAAAATTTTAATAAAACAACTTATGAATTAGTTTAATTAGTTAATAAAAGTTAAATCCGGAGGCACTCACCTCCGGATTTAAGACCTTTTACATATATGGTCATTATCATTTTACAGGCGTAACTGTATAGCCGAGTTTTTTAAGCCCTTCCACTATACCTTTTTCTCCGGCGAGATGCAATGCTCCGACAGCGATAAATGAAGGCGCTTCTTTCATTATTTCCGGAAGTTTGACAAGCCATTCAGAATTTCTTTTGTCAAGGAGAGCCACCATGAACTCCGGATGTTCGTCTTCCTTCTCGGAGAGCTGGAGCATTTTTGCAAGGTCTTGAGCCTCATATGCCGCCGTGAGATCTTTTGATGCCTGAATGGCTTTGGAAGGATCTTTCAGCATTTCTACCAATGCCTCAGCCTGATAAGCGATTGGTGTGGTGTCATATAATACGGAAGCCTGATATTCGACGGTCTCAAGAGGGACGATGTTCTTGCCTTGATTTTTACCTTGCAGTTGGAAATAAGTGTCGAGTTGTTCTTGGGGATTGTATCCCGGCATCGCCTGTGCCGCCATTCCTACGGCGACCATTGCCGTCGCCACCATTGGCTTCATTCCGTCAAGCATTGTGAGTTCCATCCCCGGCATCGGTGCCCATTTTTTAAATTCTTCATTTATTACAGAAAAATCTTCCGGAGAAATCACTTTGGAGAGGGTGCTGTCTGCCGGAGCCATCATGTGGGGTTGCATTGCCATGCCCAAGGTCATCTGATCTTGAGTCATGTCTATTTCTCCGACCACCTGACTGGATTCTTCAAAAGGTTTTGCGGCACCGGTTTTCTCTATTGTGGAAAGTGGGGCGAGATGATGCGTGCCGAAAATATAGGATGGCGCGGAGAGTCCGTTGCCTTCCACTTTGAATAAAATTTGGGAACTTGCAGGAAATGCAGCAAAAATAGAGAGAGTCAGAATGAGTGATTTAAGTTTGATCATATTTTAATGGTTTATTATGTTTCAGATGTGTTTACATATAATATGTCGCAAAATTAATCAAAAAGTTTCATGGATAGAAAATTTTATGAATCGGATTGTTCGAGGATATTGTGTAGATAAAAAATAGTCGAAGGGGGAATGAAAGATTGATTTATGGCTTTTTTTTATTACTTTTGTTGAAATTTGCAGCCTGTCTGACAGGCTTCGGAATCACGGTCAACTGACAATCAATATGGACAATAAGACTTTAATCGATAATCTGTCAAGACGACTTGATGTCTCGAGAGACACAGTGGGGATCCTTATCGAGGGCCTCACGCAGACGATAGGTGAGTGCGCTGCCGGACTTGACAGTGTGTCTGTCCCTTCGTTCGGAACATTCGAACCTAAGAAGAGACTTGAGAGAGTGGCATTGCATCCCGCTTCAGGACGGCGATTGCTCGTGCCCCCCAAGATAGTGTTAACATTCAAACCATCGGCATCATTGAAACAGAAAATCCGGAAATGAACGATAAGATAACTATTACGAGACTTGGGGCTATGCTTGCTCTTGCCACAGGCAAGCAGAAAGAGCTTTGTGAGGATTTCCTCAAAGAGCTTTTCTCTATTGTGGAAGATGAGTTGCTAAAGGGGGAGAGTATCCGGATCAAAGGTTTCGGCACCTTCAAGCTTATTGAAGTGGAACCCCGTAAAAGTGTGAATGTGGCTACAGGAGAAGAGACTTTGATCCCGGGGCACGACAAAGTGATTTTTGTTGCGGCGAAGGAGCTTGCATCGCGTGTGAATCTCCCTTTCGAGGCTTTCGAGGCTGTTGAGATCGCAGATGATCTGCCTACAGATTCAATGGACGGGGATGAGGATCCGGAAGTGGAACTTTCGGAGGATTCTGGGAATGCGGTAATATCGCCGGAAAATGCGGACGATATTTCCGAAGCATCAGGGTCGGTGGTGACCGAGGCGGACAAGAGTGTGGAAAGACAGGGTGTTTGCAATTTGGAGGAAAGGGTTGGAGATTCTCAAATAATATCTGAAGACAATTTTTCTCATAGCGGAGATATGCCTGAAGAAGACACTCTGTCTGAAAATGACCGTGAGGCGGAGTTAAGCATGCCGGAAGGGGATGTAAGTGAAACCATTGAACCGGGAATTGAGGCAGAGATTTTTGAAGAGAACCCCCACAGTCACAGGAATAAGTATATTAAAGGGTTTGTGGCAGGTTTTATCACTGCACTGATTGTCGGGAGTATCGTGTTTGCAGCAGGTTATCTTTTAGGATTTTCGTTTGGTGTTTCAAAAGGTGAGGACATGGCTGAGTCTATATCTCCTGTCATTATAGAGACCGAGGTCATTCCGCAGGATTCTGTTTCGTCTGTATATTTGGCAGACAGTGTGATTGGCAATGGTCCACATGATGAGATCGGCAAAGAGTCGGGCATAGATCAGGTGGCTACAGAGCCGTCTGACAAAATCGTATATGACACAGTCTCTACCACACGCTATCTTACAACTATAGCGCAGGAGCATTATGGCAATTTCAATCTTTGGCCTGTCATATATGAGGAAAACGAGAAAATTTTAGGACATCCGGACAGAATCCGTCCTGGCACGAGGGTGGTTGTCCCTCCGTTGTCAAAATACGGCATAGATCCTAAAGACAAGGATCAGATAAAGGCGGTAAAAGAGAAAGGTAATAAAATTTATGCCAGATATAAATGATAAGTATTTGGTAAATAATGATATATTTGCAGGTTATATAATTGAGGTGAATTTTTATTGCTAAAAATTTGTTAGATTAAAAAAGATTATATAATTTTGCACTCGCTAAGCCGAAGAGACGAAGCAAAATCAATGGTGCCATGTCCGAGTGGTTAGGTACCGGTCTGCAAAACCGTTCACACCAGTTCGAATCTGGTTGGCACCTCAGAAGCCTGTCTGATATCAGACAGGCTTTTTAGTTTGCGGATATAGACATGTTCCAACGGGCGATTAGGGGTCAGTGGATTTTCGGAGGGCAGTAGAAAAATACGTGTGTAATAGAGTGTATTTCTATATAAAAATATTCCCCTGCAAATTTGCGGGGGAATATCAGATTCAATTCTTCTTTTTTTCGGATACCTCTTTAGTGCTGCAACAATTACCGTTTTTTTCAGAACATTTGGCCGCATGCGACGCACATCCAGCTTTTTCGTTGCCACATCCGGCGGAATCGTCGCAGTCATCTATTTTGATCACTTTGTAATTCAGTTTCCCGAAAGCCTCTTCAAGTTTCTTTTCATCAGTCTTGTCGGCATCGTAAGTTACCGTGACCTTCTGATTCTTAAGGTCAGTCTCAATTTTCTTTACACCTTTCTCAAAGCGGAGATTGCCCTTTATGCGGTTCTCGCAATTCTGACAAGACATTTGTGGGACGGTTGTCACCACATACTCCCTGATATCCTTGGCGTTTGCCAATATGGCGACGGATGCCAGAAGGAAAAGCAATAAATACTTCTTCATGTTTAAGTCTGTTAATTGGATTGGCAGCTACAGATATAATTCCGTCGGAAGCAAATGTGCCAACAATCATTTGTTTCTGACTTTTGTTGATAAAACGTGAGGCTAAGCTAAAAATTGCTTTTGCCAAATATGTCCTGAAATATCTTTGGCGGGCTCCATGATTTGCGGCTAAGCGAAGTAACGCAACTGGGGTCTAAAGTTTGCCGAAATTAAAACGTATCCCTATATAAGCCATAGCGCCGTGTACCGGTCCCCATATCATGGAGGAGTCGAAATTCTGACCCCATGGATCGGAAGATGAAATTATCGGATTTTTCTGCTTGAAATTCGTAAGGTTCTCACCTCCGGCATATATTGAAAAATGTCGGAACCATCGTGTGATCTGAAGATTCAGCTGGGGAAATGCCTTGAACCGTTTGCCCCAGGAATAATTGCCGTCAGGGAGCAAATAAGGAGCCGGCATTCTTCCTCCGCCATTAAGCTGTAGGGTGGCGTCGAATTGCCATATGTCCATTTCTGTAGAGAATGATGCCGTGAGCAATGCCTTATATCTTGAAGACAAAGGTTTCTCCATAAGAATGCCCCCGTAGGTGGATTTCACATCGTTGAGGCGATAGGCTGCCGTGATGTCAAGTCCGAAAGAGGATTCATAGGTGGCGTCTATCTGAAATGTATGGGAATAAGATTTCCCGTCGAGGTTTGTGATATATAGCGAATGTGGATCGGAATCATAGTCTGCCACAACCTGCCTTAAGAAATTTGTGTAATAATATTCGGCATTCAGACGAATGGTCTCCGCGTTCACAGGAATTTTCAATTCCCCGTTTATGCCATAGTTCCAGGCTGCTTCCTGCTGCAGGTTGTCGACTATCAGACTGCGGCTACTTGCCATGAGATAGTTGTATTCCGCCCATGGATGCACGGTGCGATACCCTTTGCCGACGGATGCCCTGAAAGTCAGGATCTCGAGAGGGGAATACCTGATGTTGACTCTTGGCGTCGCAAACCATCCGTGGAGAGAACTCCAGTCGCTTCTGACTCCTGCCATGGCGGTCAGCTGCTCAGAGGGTTTCCATGTATATTGCACATAAGCGCCGGCGGTTGTCTCTCTGTCGTTGATTTTCTCCGGTATGGCTGACATGTCATGAGTAAGTCTCACACGCTGTCCAAGATAATCGTATGAAAAAGAAAGACCTGACGATAGGTTGTGTTCCGGCGAAAAATCAGTCTCGAACATGACCTGCGCGTAAGCGTCCCATTCTTTAACGGAATATGCTTTCAATCCGTAGGAGGCGTCAAGATCATGCATGGCTCCGTTTGCCATGACCGCCAGATTGGAATTGTGTTCCTGATCGATTATGAAAGCATGTTTCATGTATGCTTCATAACGTTTGGTGGCGAGATCTATCTTATACGGCATTTCATGATTCGAGGTATGATGTCCGATCTGTCCTGCCATACTTTTTTCATTCAATGCCCCTATGCCTCCATGGAATATGTAGTGAGGCGACACGTATTTCCAGCGGTTCTGAAAGTTAAGCTGACGGATGTCGGGAGTGTCGGTAAATCCGTCGTTATTCCCGTCATGATTCATGTATCTGTCTTCGAAATGTGCAAGAACCTCTGTGCTCAATCCGGAAGAAATATGGAAATTGGCGTCAGCGTTGGCTTCCACTTTAAGTTCGGAATCGAGGTAGGCATTAATGGCGATTCCAGTCGGGTCGTCCGGTTTAAGATACTCCACATCAATCTGTCCGGACATTGATTCATAGCCGTTTTTTACGGAACTTGCCCCCTTTGAGATGCTTATACTTTTCATCCATGGCCCCGGCACATATCTGAGCGCGTAAGGGCGCGCCGCGCCTTTGAATCCCGGCATATTTTCAGTGAGCAGCTGCACATAGCTGCCGGATAATCCAAGCAGTTTTATCTGTTTGGCGCCTGTCGCGGGGTCAGAATAATTCACGTCTACGGAAGGGTTGGTGGTAAAGCTTTCCCCCAGATTGCAACATGCAGCCTTGAATAATTCTGTCTGATTAATTTTGAAAGCGTTTTCCGGTCCTGAAAGTCTGAGATTGCCGGATTTCTTTTTGGTTATGACGAAATCATCCAGCTCGGTCCACTGAACGGAGTCATTAAATTCTCTGTTGTTTATGTCTTGGGCAGAGATTATTCCTGCGCTTGAGAAGATAAGGAGAGGCACTATAGGTAAGGTTCGGCTTATATTTTCCATTGCAGTTGAATTTCAGAATGCAAAATTATAAAAATAAAGTTGCAATTGAAGTGCTGGGATATGGAGTCTGCCAATAAAAATCCGAATTTATAACAATTGAGAGGGTATAAAGCGTTATATTGTTTGGATAAAAGTTAAGAAACCTATAATTTTGCACCGGAAAAATGGGAAGTCTATATTCACATCCTGCGGCAAGAAACCTTTATGGAATCTTCAACGACAGTTTTCCTCCGATTCTTGACGGGGTGACGCTGGCGGTACAGAATTATGTCTATTGGCTTGATCAGATGGGGTATACTCCATGTGTCGTTACTCCTTGGAACCCGGAAAGAGAGGATTATCCATTTTCCGTGTTGCGTTATTTCTCTCTGCCTATACGTTCGAGAAAACCTTATCGTTACGGCTATCCGAAGCTTGATCCGTTTATATGGAGACGTTTGCGCGACACAGACTTCCGGCTTTTGCATTCCCACTGTCCATTCTCTTCGGGGCGGCTCGCGGTATATGTGAAAAAACATAAGAACATACCGCTTGTCGGGACTTTCCATTCCAAATATCGTGCGGATCTTGAACACTCTTTCCAATATATGCCATGGTGCGTGCCCATAATAATGAAGAGGATCCTACACTTTTTCAATTCTTGCGACGAGGTATGGATCCCACAGGCGCAAGTCGAAGAAACGGTTAGAGAGTATGGCTACAAAGGAAAGCTTACCGTAGTGGAAAACGGCAACGATTTCGCTTCAGTAGTGACCGGTCCGTTGAAAGATTATAAATGTGACGCCAAGAAAAGGATGGGAATTGATTCAAATGTGCTGAGCCTTCTGTTTGTAGGTCAGCATATATGGGAAAAGGGGATTCGGACAGTTCTGGAGTCGGTGGCGATGTTGAAAGGAAAGATTGAATTTCATCTACATTTCATTGGAACCGGGTATGCTGTGGACGGAATGAGGGAACTTATCGGGAGGCTGGGGTTGGAAGACAATGTCACGCTTCACGGGGTTATAAAAGATCGTAAAACTCTGAGTGATTATTACGCGGCAAGTGATCTTTTTCTATTCCCGTCATTTTATGATAACGCCCCGCTTGTTTTAAGGGAAGCCGCCGCCATGGGCACGCCATCCGTGCTTCTTGATGGGTCGACGGCTTCAGAAGTTATAAGAGACGGAGTCAATGGATTTCTCGTATCTCCCGACAGTCGTGAGTTTTCAAAAGCAGTGGAAAGGATAGGCAAAGATCGTAAAATGTTGATGGAAGTGTCTGTAGAGGCCCGCAACACGCTTGTCAGAAGCTGGGAAGATGTGGTAGGGGAAGTGGCAGACCGTTACGAAGTCATTTTAAAGAACTATAGGAAGTGAGAGTGATCGGGAAAGGTGGAAAACAAAACAAACAGGAAATGGCAACAAACACCAAGCCGTCGACAGGATCGGCAAAACAAAATAAAAATCCGTTTTCACTTTGGAAAGTGATTCTTCCCGTGGCGATAGGGCTTGGGGTTGTGGCCTATATGTTTTGGGAAGATGCCAAAAAAGAGAATCTGTCCGAGGTTTGGCGAAGGATTGATTTCTCTACAAGAACAGTATTGTGCATATGTCTGGCATTTCTTTTCATGTTTGGAAGGGATTTCGGTTTGAGCTGGCGTTTCAGGGCTCTCACGGATCATGAGTTGAAATGGTCAAGGGCGTTCAAAGTGGATTTCCTTTGTGAGTTTACTTCATGTATAACTCCCTCGGCGGTCGGGGGAAGTTCATTAGGGATGGTTTTCCTTAATTCACAGGGTATAGAATTCGGAAGGGCGACTACGCTAATGATGACCACATTGTTTCTGGATGAGCTGTTTTTTGTGTTGAGTTGCCCGTTGATAATTTTTCTGACACCGGCAAATGAGATATTCGCATCCGGCGGCGCTACATTCTCACATGGTATAAAGCTGACATTCTGGCTTGTATACGCGTGTCTTTTCATATGGACATTGATATTGTTTGCAGGGATAATCTGGAAGCCCCAATGGATACGAAAGGCGATTGGCAAAATATTCTCATGGAAACTGCTGCGAAAATGGCAATCATCAGCCGAAGATCTGGGAAGTAATATGGTTGCCACTTCAAAAGAATTGAAGACCAAACCGTTCCGGTTCTGGCTGGAAGTGTTTGGGGGAACGGCGCTTTCGTGGACTTCACGGTATCTTGTTGTCAACGCGTTGTTTCTCGGCTTCCTGAGCCAGGATGATCCATGGCAGTGGGTCATATTCGCGCGCCAGTTTGTAATATGGGTTGTACTTATGATAAGTCCTACTCCGGGGGGATCCGGGCTGAGCGAATGGCTATTCTCCGAATACTATGGAGATCTCGTGCCTACAGCGGGTCTGGCGCTTATACTTGCCATTTTCTGGCGGGTGATTTCTTATTACGTATATCTTGTGATAGGGGCGACTATAGTGCCGGGGTGGTTGAAAAATACCATCTCAAGGTTGCACGAAAATTCATCCGGAAACAAATGAAATAGTGAAAATTGCATCCTGTCTTTGCTTTTTTCATTGAAAATGATTAACTTTGCGTTCCAAATATATCACCTCAAATCAGGTAAAAAATCTAATGAAAAAGAGTGCACTTCAAAGAGTTAGGTCTGAATATCAGCCCAAACTTCCCAAAGCCTTGCAGGGCCCGGTGAAACTTAACATCGGTGAAGCTACCCAATCAGTTGCAGATCAGGAAGACATCAAGAAACTCTTCCCTCATACTTACGGACTCCCTATCGTTCAGTTTGAAGAGACTGACAAAGAGGAACGCGTGGAAGAACCATTCAATGTCGGTATCATACTTTCCGGCGGGCAGGCTCCCGGCGGTCACAATGTCGTGAGCGGTATTTTCGATGGTATCAAGCGTCTTAACAAGGAATGCCGTCTGTATGGCTTCCTTATGGGTCCTTCAGGATTCATCAACCATCAGTACATGGAGCTTACAGCCGGATATATCAAGGATTTCCGTAATACCGGCGGTTTCGACATTATCGGCTCCGGCAGAACAAAACTTGAGACTCCCGAGCAGTTTGAGGCAGGACTCAAGGTGTTGAAAGAACTCAATATCAAGGCTCTTGTAATTATCGGCGGTGATGACTCCAACACCAATGCCGCTGTCCTTGCGGAGTATTATAAGAATATCGGCGCCGGAGTACAGGTGATCGGTGTGCCCAAGACGATAGACGGAGACTTGAAGAACAAATGGATAGAGACATCATTCGGTTTTGACACTGCATGCAAAGTCTACAGCGAGGTGATCGGCAATATCCAGCGTGACTGCAACTCTGCAAAGAAATATTATCATTTCATCAAGCTGATGGGGCGTTCCGCTTCTCATATCGCGCTTGAATGCGCACTTGAGACTCAGCCAAATGTATGCCTTATTTCTGAGGAAGTGCTTGCGAAACGCATGACTCTTGACAACATTGTAAACTATCTGTGCTATGTGATCGCGGAGCGTGCTAAACTTGGCTGGAACTTCGGTACTGTTCTTGTGCCGGAGGGTCTCATCGAATTTATTCCGTCGATGAAAGATCTTATTTCTGAACTCAATGATGTGCTTGCGGCAAACGGGGAGGCTCTCGAAGGTCTTACCGAGGACGAAAAGCTTGACAAGATCCACTCGATGCTATCTCCGGTGAATGCAGATCTTTATAAGTCTCTGCCGAAGACTATCGCTTTGCAGCTCAGTCTTGACCGCGACAGCCATGGCAACGTGCAGGTTTCTCTCATCGAGACAGAGAGCCTTCTCAGCCAGATGGTGGCAAAACGTCTCGAAGAGATGGCGGCTGAAGGTCAGTATTCAGGTAAATTCAATGCCCAGCATCATTTCTTCGGATATGAGGGCCGTTGTGCCGATCCCACCAACTTCGATGCAGACTACACATATGCTCTCGGTTTCAACGCCGCAATGCTCATCAATGCCGGTCTTACAGGCTATATGAGTTCAGTGCGCAATCTTACAGACAATACCGAGAACTGGATAGCGGGCGGTATACCTATCACCATGATGATGAATATGGAGCGTCGTCACGGTCATATGAAACCTGTGATCCAGAAGGCTCTTGTAAATCTCAATGGCCGTCCCTATCTCAAGTATGCTTCCATGCGCGAGACGCTCGCACTGAACACACTCTATCAGTATCCCGGTCCTATCCAGTATTTCGGTCCTTCCGAGATCTGCGACCGTCCTTCCATGACACTGCTTCTTGAACACGATAAGGAGATCTGACAAATACAGATGGCATAAGCAAAAATGGGCGTCGGGTTAAAGCAATTTCCTGACGCCCTTTTATTATAAAGCGCATAACCCGGGATGTCGGTTTGAATCGTCATTATTTAATTTGTAATATATGAAAAAAATATTTTTTTCTGTCGCATCGGTGGCGATGCTGATACTTTCATCATGTGGCAATACATCGGGTCAGGGATCCGAAGATAAGTCCGCGGTAAATAACGGTGTTGAAATGCCGGAATCTGCAGTATCATCAGCTGTAAATTCCGAGGGAGTACCTACAGTGCTTGATTTTTCAGCTGAATGGTGTCCTCCCTGCCGTAAGCTCAAACCGATATTTTCAGCATTGAAGGAAGAATATGCCGGCTCCGTAGACTTTAAGACAATCAACGTCGACAGTATGCGGGAGCTGAGTGCAAAATATCAGATATCCTCGATACCTGCGTTGGTCTATCTTGATGCTGAGGGGAAGGAAGTTCACAGGACCATAGGCTTTCGTAGTGCAGAAGAGATAAGAACTGATATCAGCAATGTCTTTTCAAAGGATTGATAGCGAGTTATCGCATCTGATACAGCAATAAAAAATCACCCGGCACACTTTAATGCCGGGTGATTTTTTATTGCTGTATTGTATAAGTATCTACTAATTATTTACTCATCCATAAGATAGAGGGAAGGATAGAAATCTTTCTCTGTAATTGTGGAATAGATTGCGAAGTTGTTATAGCTGATCGAGTATACCAGCCAGCGCACATTCCCTTCTCCGTAGTTGCTTTCAAATACCCATGAACCGCTTTCATTGAGCGTCGCGCTCCAGCAGAATCCAGGATCGATGGCACCGTCGACGATATCGGGAGCATCTTTTACCTGCATGCTGGCATGTGAGCCGTCATAATAATTGTATCTGTCGTTGGAATCGACTATCAGGAATTTACCTTCGGGTACTTTGTATTCCACGCCGTCCACAGTGGCAGTGGTCACGAAAGAGAAGGCGTTGGCATCTGACGGCAATACGATAGAGTTGCCTGATACCTGTACTGATCCAACGGCAAGATAGCCGTAGCTTGAGCTCTTGTCAAGCGGAGTGGCACAGATATTTCCATATACAAACAGATAACTGCGGTCAAGAATAAGCTGGTCTTCGTTGAAAAGGGTAAATGTAGCCTTGCCGATATATTTGGTGAAACTCCATGCGTTGTCTTTCTTTGTGAAGCGTCCGACAACGTCCTCAAGACCGTTGTTGTTGAGGTTCCATTCAGATCCGTTGTAGACAAACAGGTCAGCCTTGTTGGAATTATATACCACATATTGCTGGTCGCCAGCCTGGGCATAGATGAACTTGTTTTTGAGATACAACGGTATATAAATCTCAGGATCGGAAAGTTTATTCTCGTCAGCACCCATAGCGGTGTAATCTGAAGGATTCAGTACGCTCGCGCCGTCTGCCACCGACCATTTGCTTCCATTGTAATAATACAATGCATTGAGGCTTTCAGTCACAGGAGTGCCTACCACAGATCTTGTGGAGATTGCCGAACGTGTTGCCGCCGCCTTGTATAATTTGGGTAAAGATCCCGTCTCATAATTGTAGCATCCCCAGGAAGAATAGTTTGAGGCATACTGTATCCATTTCTCAACTGTGGTATTCGTGATCGTCGCAAGACCGTTGGACGCTACAGAGACAGTCCATACACCTCCGTCAGCAGGAACCGTGGCAGAAAGGTTGAAGCTGTTGAAAGTACCGCTCATGTATACATATCTTCCGTATGAATCTTTGAGGTAAAAACCTCCGGAAGTCTTTTCAAAGGTATATGCGTTGACGGGATCAGTGGAGACAACATCATTGTTGACTGTCATTTCTACCTGAGGGAAGTAGCCATATGATTTGTTCTCTGCCAATGCTCCGGCTCCCATGTTGCCGTCAGCCACCATATAGTAGATACCCTCCTCAAAAGCGTCTGCGCCGTCTACTGACCCAAAAATTGGGTTTGACGCGCTTTCGTTGTATGAGACGACAGCATAAGTGCCCTCTTCCGCATCGGGGAATGCCGTTTTAAGGATCCCGGGAAGTTTATTGGAAGCTGAAGCCATGGGGGCAAAGGCTGCTATATAATCCTCGTCACTTCCCCAGGCATTCTGATAATCTTCGGCAGTGACCTTATATTGTTCGGCACCTGCGAGCGCTGTAAGTTCGGCAGGCATCTGGCTTGCCTCTGCATACGATATGTCTACCTGAGAACCGTTTGACCCGAGATAATAGGGGAAAGCTGCCGATGCAAGGAATGGAGGGAGCGCCACCGAAGCGGGGAATGCTCCATATTTATTAAAATAGCAGTTGGTGGCTATGGCTTTCGCCTCGGCTTTCTCTGCGTCAGTGGAGGCTTTGGCTGCCATGAGGTCTGAAATCGCCTTGTAGTCGTCCGGAGTCAGAGTGTACGATCCGGATACAGCCTTTTCATAATTTACGCCTCCTTCGAACCCATCCAGAAAATGGTCGTTCCAGGTGTTTTCGCCACAGCTTACCATTGCGGCTCCTGTCACACCGGCAAGGAGGATGTTTATGATATTTCTATTCATTATTGATTTGTTCTATAGGATGGATGTTTTTAGAAATAGAATTTCACTCGGAAATTGAATGTGCGGCCGTAGCTGTAGAACACGCGGTATGCATCTTCCCAAGTTCCGGGCTTGCTATAGTCTGTGTAGGCATCCATTATGTAATAGTTGTTGAATACATTATAGACATTTGCCGACACTACGCAACGCAGACCTTTTGTTATGTCGAATCCGTAGCTTGCATTCATGTCAAGCTGATTTCCAAACGGAATTCTCCATGGATCGTTGATTTTGAGCGTCTGACCGGGGGTGAGAGATACACTGCTGCTGCCGGTAAGGGAGAAATCACTATAGTTTAATGCGTTGCAAGTCCAGTCGGCTCCTACGGTAAGACCTTTGAAGGGCTTGAACTGCATGCCGAGTGCTGCTGTGAGCTGTGCTGAACCACCAACTTTCACGTTTTTCTGATCGATTGTGGCGTGAAGATGTTCAGGAGAAAGGGGGGTGGTGGTGGTGGCGGGCACATTGCGGTCGCCGAGGCTTGAGAGAGCCTGTCCCTGGCTATTATAGAAATAACCTACCGGATCGTTCTGCCAAGTATTGTCGGCAAGTGCGAACATACCGGTGAGTTCATACCATTTGGTAGGCTTGTAGATGAAATTCATCTCCACGCCCATGTAGCGGGAGTCGACGCCGTTCATTGTCGCTGTGTAGCGGTCGTTGTCATACTGGAGTGTTCCGGTAGAGATCAGCGTACGGTCCATCCACATGGTGTAATAGCCGTTAAGTTGCAGTGTGAACTTTGGAGAGTGGTATTCATAACCGATCTCGGCGGCTGCTACCTTTTCGTTGCGCGGGTTAGGATTGACTGCATTCGAGTTTGCGGGAGAAACAAACACACCGTACTGGAGATAAGGTGCCCTTGTGATATATCCGCCGTTTACAAATACGTTGTTGTTGCGGTCGATGTTGTAGTTGGCACCACCTTTGATATTGCCGGCAAAGAATGTCTTTGACGGAGAGGTGCTGTTTTCAGGATCGCAATAAAAATGCTCGTAACGGGTATAAGTGTTGAGGTTGGCTGCCCCGGCAAGCACAAGGTTGAGGTTGTTGTCAAGAAGGTTGTATTCAACCTGCGCGTAAACGCCTTCCTGCCATATGCGGCTGTCCCAATCGCGGTATACCACATCGCCTACACCGAGTTTCTGAGTACGATAGGCGGTCTTTTCTGCCTCAGTCGCGAAAGTACGTGTGTTGTTTGAAGCCGAGCGGTAGTAGTCGATGAAGTAATCACCGTTATAGAGGTCGGAGATCTCATTGGTGTGTTCTCCATAATAGTAGCGGATGTCGATACCTGCGGTGAGTGATACCTTGTCGGAAAGATCGTTCTTGTAGTTCGACACTCCACCGAACCATTTATGGTTGTTTACCGAGTTTGACATGATCATAAGCGAACCGTTGGTGCTCGCCTGGTTCATGAGCTGGATCTGATCGTAGGCGAACATACCGTTGCCGTGTCGCAGATTGTAAGTCACACCGTTGTTCTCTATAGATTTCCAGTTGAGGATGCCGTTGGAAGAACCATACCAGTAGCTGTAGTATGTGGAAGAAGATGTGCCGATCTGGGCGCCCTGTCCGCTGGAACCATAGCCGCTGCCGAGAGATGCGTAGATCACACTTGAAAGAGAAGATTTGTGATTGATCTGCCAGATATGCTTAAGCATTGCCACCGGCTTGTTGTAAACGTTGTATTGGGAAGCTTTCTCCTCACCGTTGAGACCAAGACCATATGTCGGGTTGTAGCGGTAAGCTTCACCTTTCGGCATATAGTTGGCTGCGTCCTGCCATCCCTGGATTGTGAGACCGTCCTGAGAGCTGCGTTTATAGTGTGTCTGCGGCGCGCCGGTCACTGTCAGAGAAAGCTGGTGGTTGTCGTTTAGACGTTTTGAGACATTGAGAAAGTAGTTGTAGGCTTCATAAGCAGATCCCTGGATATATCCGTCACCCGTTTTGCGAGAGCCGAGGAAAGTGATCGCCCAGCCGTTGTCCATAAGTCCGGTAGAGAACGATATACCGTAGTTCATTGAATTGTCGTTGCCGAGTCCATACCATGCTGTTCCACCTTTCTTGGAGTCAAGACCTTTCGTGATCATGTTGATAGTTCCGCCGAAAGAAGGTGAAGAAATCATTGTGGCTCCGAGACCTCTCTGCACCTGCATTGACGACATGATGTCGCCAAGACCGCTCCAGTTGGACCAATAGATGCCGCCCCATTCCATATCGTTTACAGGGACCCCGTTGACCATTGTGGCTGTGTTCTGGGATTTGAAACCGCGTACATTTATTTTTGCGTCGCCGAAACCGCCACCGTCTTTAGTTGCCCATACACCGGGAGTGGTCTTGAGCACCTCGGGAAGTTCCTGATTACCAAGTTTTGCCTCGAGTTGTCCAGCTGTGATTGCCGACACGGCGACAGGTGTTTTACGAGAGATCGCTACAGACTGTGTGACCACGACGTCCTGAAGCATTTTAGAGTCAGGCTCCAATTTGATCACGCCCATCTGAGGCTCCGCTTTCAGTGTCACGGTGTTATACCCGATATAGCTGATCTGGATTTCTTTGGTGTTGGCAGGCACTTTGAGTGAGAAATTTCCATCGATGTCGGTAGGGGCTGCCACCGATGTGCCTTTCGCCTGAACTGTGGCGCCGATCAGCGGCTCACCGAGTTCATCGATAACTGAACCGCTGCACGTCATGGTGTTGCCTTGGGCGAAAGCCCAGGAAACCATGCTGACAAGTGCCACGGCAAAGAGCAATAGTCTCTTCATACGTTGGTTATTTAAGTTAATAAGGGTTTATGGAAAATATGTTTGTTTCAGTCATATTTGAAGGGAGAGATTAAATGATCATTTTGTTGATACTCCGTAATGAGCGGTTAGTATTAAAAGAAAAATCCGTCAAACGGAAAAATCTTGGTGCAAAGTTAAAATATTTAAATAAGCCTGCAAAATATTCCGTAAAATTTAACAAAATATTCATCAAAAAAAAGATGTCGGGATGCGCACAGATCCGATCAATGTCGGCAGTGTGCGGAATCTCTATTTGGATTATAATATTAAAAGGTGTAAATTTGCATTTGTTATGAGTGTGTCACCATTTTTCTCCGGAATGTCTGTTTTTACTTTAAAGGGGAGTTATGGAGACATAAAAGAAAAATATAAATTGAACTAATCTATATTATGTCGACCACAAACAATTCTATTTCCGCTCCGAGTGAGCTCCTGCGCGACAAGGCGTGGGCGCGCTGGACAGCGCTTGTGCTTCTGGCTTCGGCGATGTTTTTCGCCTACATTTTTGTTGACGTGCTTTCTCCGTTGCAGGAGTATCTTCAGAGCACAAAAGGTTGGGATCCGTCAGCTTACGGCAGATTCGCAGGTTCGGAGACCTTTTTGAACGTATTTGTGTTTTTCTTGATATTCGCGGGGATTATTCTCGACAAGATGGGGGTGCGTTTTACAGCGATCCTGTCCGGAGCGGTGATGGTCTGCGGCGGTTTCATAAATTATTATGCGCTGACAGACTCATTCATGGAAAGCGGTCTCTACGGATTCATGAATGATTTCGTAAATCTTCCTGACGCGTGGTGGAATATAACGCCGTTCTATGCGGGGATGCCGGCTTCCGCCAAACTTTCTGCCATAGGTTTCATGATTTTCGGATGTGGCTGTGAGATGGCAGGCATCACGGTGTCGCGGGGTATTGTCAAATGGTTTGAGGGAAAAGAGATGGCTCTCGCAATGGGTAGCGAGATGGCTCTCGCCCGTCTTGGTGTGGCAGTTGTGTTTCTCGGTTCGCCCGCTATCGCGTCTTTCCGTGACAATATCAATGTCTCACGTCCCATAGCATTCTCGGTGCTTCTTCTCCTTATCGGGCTCATCGGTTTTATTGTCTATGCTTTCATGGACAAAAAACTTGAAAAGGAGATGGGTTCCAACGGAGAGGTAAAGGATGATCCTTTCAAGGTTTCCGATTTGAAATACATCTTTTCGTCAAAAGTGTTTTGGGTCGTGGCGTTGCTTTGCGTGTTGTATTATTCCGCGATCTTCCCGTTCCAGAAATATGCCACAAATATGCTTCAGTGTAATCTTGGAATCTCCGCTGAGGCTGCCGGGCGAGTGTTTTTTGTATTCCCGATAGGAGCTGGTATCATTACTCCGATACTTGGAAATTTCCTTGACCGCAAAGGGAAGGGTGCCACTATGCTCATATGGGGTGCCATACTCATGATTATCTGCCATCTTACATTCGCCTTTATCTTGCCGGCAACTCAGTCGGCAGTGGTGGCATACAGCGCGATCGTACTTCTGGGCATAAGCTTTTCCCTTGTGCCCGCCTCGCTTTGGCCTTCAGTTCCCAAATTGGTAGACAACCGTCTTCTGGGATCTGCGTATGCCGTCATATTCTGGATCCAGAACATTGGTCTTTACGCGTTCCCGATGATTATCGGAGCGGTGCTTGTCGCCACAAATCCGGGTGTGGAGAATGCGATGGATTATAATTATACTGTACCCATGCTTGTGTTCGCGTCTCTTGGTGTTCTCGCATTGATTTTGGGTGTTATCCTCAAAGCCATGGATGCCAAGAAGCATTATGGTCTCGAACTGCCGAACAGTCCTTCGAAATCTGTTGAGGAGGCTGAACTTGAGGCAGAAGTGGTGTCCGCAGAGAATTGATCCGGATTATAGCTTAAGCTTTTTAAGAAAGAATGATAGAAACGAGTCGTTATGTTTGGAACGACTCGTTTTTTTAATTAAATTTGCAGCGCGAACGCGTTTTATACGCGTGGGAGATTACATTACCTTGGCAATTCAGTGGCTCTTGGGGTTCTCTGAAAGTAATGGGACGGCTCTTCTCCCTTTGTTTTTTTGATATTTCTATGTCCCGTCTGTAGAATCTAAGGTCATATATGTCCGAGCAGGACATATGTGGGTTCCTTATTGATTCCGTATGACGAGGGCTCCGGTATAAATTTTAGACCGCATTGACCTCTATCATGTCAGTGCGGTCTTTTTTAATATATTCAAAAGGTCGTCATTCCTTATACGGATATAGACCTGACACTCTGCCACAACTTACGTCGCAAAGATATACGACTTGCTTATTGCATCCCGGTCTGAATATTTCTTATTCATGTCGGGATGCTTTTTGATAATTAACCTGAGAATATTACGTTATAAGATGTGGAGCGGTCGGTTTGTAATTAGGCGGCGTGCAATCTGCAAGAACAACCATCATGGCGTGGTTTCTGGATTAAACGTTGCAGGCTGTTTCAAGGAGGAAAAGAGATATGAATATGTGGAGAAAACTGATAATACTTTGCGTTATTTATATATTCAGCTGGAGTAATGAATGCCTGCCTGAAACAGTGACACGTAAGGAGGCGTTAAACGTGGCAAAAAAATTCTTTGAGAGCGCAAATAAAAAAAACTTGGCAGAACCAAGGCTGATTTATGACGGAAGAAAGCTTACGACAGACAGGCTGTTCTCTCCCTTCTATGTGTATAATCATTCTGATGGAGGATTTGTCATAGTACCCGCTGACAACAAGGCTTTCCCGGTTCTTGCGTATGATTTGAAAAACAAGTTCGACCCGGGAAACTTGGATGAAGATGTCAAGAAGAAACTCTCGCAATACGCAAAAGAGATAGAACTAATACGTTATGACCCCCGTATCCCGTATGAGGCTGAGGACGCGTGGCGAGACGTCTCCGGATATGTCAAAACTATTGTCGGAGGCGAGGCAAAATACGAAGGCGGCTGTTATATGGTTTCTGCCACAGAATATTTCAATGATCTCCCGGCGGAAATTTGTTCAGAATACAAGGAGGAGGAACCGGATTATGAATATGTGCCTTTTTCCTTTTATGGACAGTTTATGGAGGAGACGCGGGCGGCAGACGAGGAACGTTCACGCATTCTTGATAATATTCTTACCCCGGTGTCGCCGGTGCTTAAAAGTCTCGGGGGAGGGCATTTTGAAGTGCGTTTGCCGGAACCTGTATCAATGGCAAGAATCTATAACCTTCAGGGAGCGCAGGTGGAGAGACTTGTATTCCGGAATACAGACACTGCCATCATAAGACTTGACGGTATGCCTAATGGTTTTTATTTCTTGCTGATAAATGGCGAAAGCGGGAAACCATATGGCATGAAATTGTTTAAATGACGTGTTGGCAATAAAGCAAAATAATATAAGATAAAAATAATCAAATGGACAGTTCAAAACCTGCCGCGTGGGGCGGCATGATCCTGACTATGGCTGTAGTGGTCATATTGTCGGTGTTTCGGGCGGAATGGTGGTGTTTCATACCTATATTCTTCATGTTTATGGCAGCTTTCTGTGAATTGGCGGTTGTCTACATATCCCGTATCAGCGTCCCGGCTGCGAATACCCTTCGCCTCTGCGGGATGGTGTTCGGCATCTTGACCATATTGGGCATAATCGCACTCTACGTGTATTGGCAGACGGTCATGCCATAGGTGATGAAAAAAAGCCGGATGCATTTGCGTCCGGCTTTTCTGTAAGATGAATATTTATCAGCAGGGGAGTGCTGCGTTGGTCTTGTGGACAGCCTCCGCACTCTTCTTGAAGAGTGCTTTTTCCTCTTCGTTGAGTTCGATCTCAAGGATTTTCTTGATACCGCCTTTGCCGAGCACGCAGGGCACGCCGATGCAGAGGTCTTTCTCTCCGTATTCGCCGTCAAGAAGAGCGGAGCAGGGGATGATTGCATCCTGATCGTGGATCACGGCTTCTACCACCTCGGCTGTAGCAGCGCCGGGAGCATACCATGCGGAAGTGCCGAGGAGTTTGGTGAGTGTCGCGCCTCCGACCATAGTGTCGGCAGCCACCTTGTCAAGCTCTTCTGCAGAGAGAAGCTCGGTAACAGGTATGCCGCGGAGAGTTGCGAAACGTTTCATGGGGATCATTGTTGTGTCGCCATGACCGCCGATTACAAAACCTTCCACCTCGTTGGGGTTGGCGTTGAGGGCTTTGCTAAGATAATATTTGAATCTGCTGCTGTCAAGCGCGCCGCCCATGCCAATGATACGGTTTTTGGGAAGACCTGACACCTTGTGGATGAGATAAGTCATAGTGTCCATGGGGTTGGAAACGCATACGATTACAGCGTTGGGGCTGTGCGCAAGCACGCTTTCAGTCACCTGCTTAACGATGCCGGCGTTAACGCCGATGAGCTCTTCGCGGGTCATTCCTGGCTTGCGGGGAATACCGGAAGTGATGACAACGACATCGCTATCTTTGGTAGCCTCGTAATTGTTGGTGACGCCGCTGATGCGGGTGTTCATGTCAAGAAGGTTGGCAGTCTGCATCATATCCATTGCCTTGCCTTCGGATACACCTTCTTTGATATCGATCATTACTACTTCATCAGCAATTTCGCGAAGTGCGATGACATTTGCTGCTGTAGCGCCTACGTTGCCGGCGCCTACAACTGTTACTTTAGACATAAGATCCTAATATTGAGGTTATATATATTAATGTTAGATACCAGTGGATGCGGAAATCATGTAGCTCATGATCCCTCTTGGAAGTTTATTGCAAAATTACGGAAATAATTCCATAATTCCAACAATAATTATCTGTAAAATTAAAAAAATATTTTAGATGCCGGATTCTAAATGACTGGCTTCTAAATCTGTGCCCGCTTTCAGGAGAGGTTGTCCAAATTATGTTACTGTGTCCGTTTGTATATCTTTGCATATCAAGGAGCGACGATGTGTCATTCTTGCAATTTTCCTTTCCCTTGCCTTACTATTTCAGGGGATGTGCCTGTGCAGTCTACGATTGTAGATGGTTCCGTGTCGCCGTCATCTCCCTCCAGCATGAAATCGACTTTATCGTCATATGCTTCCGCTATGAGTCCGGGATTCCTTGCATAATCTTCATCGTCATATTCGATAGAGGTTGACAATATGGGGTGTCCGAGGCGTCTTACAATGTCACGGCACAGCTCGTTGTCGGGTATCCGGACCCCTACGGTCTTTCTTCCTTTGAAGGCACGTGGCAGCGAAGACGCCGATTTGAAAAGAAAAGTAAACGGTCCCGGGGTATGGTCTTTAAGTATACGGAATGCATAATTGTCATAACGGGCATATTCTGAAGCCATTGATATGTCGGAACATATTATTGACAGATTTGTTTTTTCAGGATTTATTCCCTTCAGACGGCAAATCCGTTCGATTGCTTTAGGATTCAAGGCATCGCATGCTATTGCATAAAGGGAATCCGTAGGAAGAATCATCGTCTTCCCTCCATCAAGTTCCCCGCAGATCTCGTCAAGCTGCTTTTCGGATGCTTTGGAATTCCATATTTTTATGATTTTCATTGCAGTATAATTATTGATTGTTGTTATTAAAATGTCCGGATGGGTTGCTGCAGGAGTCATCTTTTTTTAATGACTTCTTGCCGCAACTCTCTGAAAGGGAACATCCGCAACAGGATTTTGCCCCGTTTTTCTTCATTTTGACCAGTTTCCAGATTATCCATACTGTCGCCGCCAAAAGAATTATTCCCACCAGGGTGTATTGAATGATAAGATTTGTTGTCATAGGTATATTCCCATTGTTAATCGTATGGTTGATAATGAGTATGTCGGAGGCGTTTTCACTTTTTCTTTTTCCGGGTTGCCCCTTTTGATTTCGCAGTCCCTTTGGATTTGCCGTCTTTTGTCTCGACAGGATCTTCACCGCTTCCTGGTCCCGCTTGCTCGGCGATGATCCTACGGTTGGAAGAATCCCTCATGACCGACAAGGTTATTTCAGAGATCATCTGCTTGATCTGAGAGATAAATTCCTGCGCGCTGAATTCTTCCTTCTCAATCAATCTGAGTTTCCCTTCCCATATGCCCGTCAGCTTTGCGCTTTTCAGCAATTCCTCTTTGATCAGGGATATAAGTTCTATCGCGGCGGGAGTGGCTCTCAGTGACTTGCGTTCTTTGACGATATAGCCCCGTTTATATAGGATCTCTATTATAGCCGCCCGGGTTGACGGCCTTCCGATGCCGTTTGCTTTAAGCGCTTCCCTGAGGTCTTCGTCATCTACCGAAGCTCCGGCAGTTTCCATTGCCTTCAACAGAGTTCCTTCCGTAAAATATTTCGGAGGTTGTGTGGTCTTTTTGACAAGCTTCGGGGTATGCGGACCGGTCTCTCCCTTGGTAAAGACCGGAAGAATGGCTGACGAATCGTCGTCTTCCTTTTCATTCTCCTCATTTTTCTTTTCACCGGCGTATACGATTTTCCATCCCGGGTCGGTAATTAGTTTGCCGGTGGCTTTGAAGTTGATATTGTCAACTTTTGCATTGACCATGGTCTGTTCGAAAGAACAGTCCGGGAAAAATACGGATATGAACCTCAATGCGATAAGGTTGAAGACATCTTTTTCAGCTTTGGTTAGATTGTCGGGGAGCGGTTGTCCGGTGGGTATTATGGCATGGTGGTCGGTCACTTTGGAATTGTCAAAAACTTTTTTGCTTTTTTTCAATTTCTTGCCTCGTAGCGGCACCATAAGCGACTGATAATCTTTTAGCGAATTAAGTATACCGCCACATTTGCCATACATGTCGTCGGTCAGGTAAGTGGTGTCTACACGCGGATATGTGGTGACTTTTTTCTCATAAAGGCTTTGTATGGTCCGCAAAGTGTCGTCAGCCCCAAGGTTGAGTTTTTTGTTGCATTCCACCTGTAGGGAAGTGAGGTCAAAAAGGCGCGGCGGGGCTTCCTTCCCCGCCTTCTTTGTGACATCAGTCACCGTGAGGGGTAGGTCTTTGATCTTTTCAACAATTGTCGTTCCTTTTTCTTCCTGATCAAAACTTTTCCCGGATGCGGAAAAAAGAGTGTCCCTGTATATTGTCTTGAGTTCCCAATAATCCTTTGGTATGAAGTTCTCGATTTCCAATTGCCGTGACACCACGAGGGCGAGAGTGGGAGTCTGCACCCTGCCTATTGACAGCACTTGTCCCCGAATGCCATATTTTAGGGAATAAAGTCTTGTGGCATTCAAGCCGAGCACCCAGTCGCCTATAGCCCTGCAGAGCCCGGCAAGATAAAGGGGTTCAAGATCTTTTTCCGGTCGTAAGTTTTCAAAACCTTCCCGAATGGCTTCATCCGTGAGAGAGCTGATCCATAGCCTTTTCACCGGTTTTTTGCATCCGGCTTTCTGCATCACCCATCTTTGAATGAGTTCTCCCTCCTGCCCGGCATCGCCGCAGTTTACTATTTCATCGCATTGTTCGATAAGATTTTTGATAGTTTCAAACTGACGCCTGTATGAATCGCTGGGGATAAGTTTTATACCAAACCGTGGCGGGATCATGGGCAGGGATGACAGAGACCACCGTTTCCATTCGTTGCAATAGTCGGCAGGCTCCTTCAGGCAGCAAAGATGTCCGAATGTCCAGCTCACGCAATATCCATTGCCTTCAAAATATCCGTCGCGTCTTGTAGTCGCTCCCAATATTTTGGCGATATCGCTTCCCACACTCGGTTTCTCAGTGATGCAAAGTATCATGTCGTATTGTCGGAATATTTTATTTCTGCGAGATAAATTTTTTATGCATTCCCTTTTTCGAGATCCTTGGCTTCATTCCAGATCTCATCCATCCGGGCAAGAGACATGTCCCGAAGGGATACCCCCATCTCATTCGCTCTTTTTTCGAGATGGTTGAACCTTGAGATAAATTTTCTGTTGGTCCGTTCAAGGGCGTTTTCAGGATTCACACCATACAATCTGGCAGCATTGACCACAGCAAAGAGAAGATCTCCGAATTCAGCTTCCAGGTCGGATTGATTTCCGGACGCCATTTCCTGTTCCACTTCCCTGGTCTCTTCCTTGAGTTTGTCCCAGACCTGGCAGGGCTGTTCCCAGTCAAATCCTACGTTGGCTGCCTTTTCCTGAATCCTGTTGGCTTTGATCAGTGCCGGGAGGGTATCGGGGACACCGGCGAGCACAGTTTTGTTGCCCCCTTTTTCCTTTAATTTTATATCTTCCCAATTTTGGGAAACCTCTTCAGCAGAATCTGCTTTCACATTGCCATAAATGTGTGGGTGTCGGAATATCAACTTGTCGGCAAGGGAGTTGCAGACATCGGCAATGTCAAACTGTTTTTTCTCGGAAGCTATTTTTGAATAGAAAAGCACGTGGAGAAGCACGTCCCCAAGTTCCTTTTTTATGTTTGGAATATCATCCGACATCAGCGCGTCAGCAAGTTCATACACCTCTTCGATGGTGTTTGGACGCAGTGATTCATTGGTTTGTTTGGCATCCCAGGGACAGCGCTGTCTCAATGTGTCGAGCACTTCCATGACCCGGCAAAATGCCGAAAGTTTATCTTCAGATGAATGCATGATATATGTTTATTAACGGCAGGAAGGCATGCTTTCACAAAGGAATCGGCTTCCAGACTCCTGCTTCAGGGACGGTGTCCGATATCGGGTATATGTCCCTTGATTAATTTTGAATGCAAAGTTAGATAGAAATTCCGATATTATTTGTATCTTTGTGGCTTGAAAATGGAATATTACAGGCAAATCTTTTAACATGGCAATCTGTTTTGTCTGGAATTTTTCTGCAATTATATGGATAAACTCGTAGATTCTGACAGCATCAAAGAACTTCGGCGCTATATTGAGGTGTCGGGTAAAATAGTGCTCACGTGTCATGTCCGTCCGGACGGTGACGCGGTGGGAAGCACGCTTGGCATGATGCACCTTCTCCGCACGCTTGGCAAAGATGCGACCGTTGTCATTCCTGACAAGGCTCCGGGAAATCTGTCATTTTTACCCGGTTACAAAGAGATGGGGGTGTTCACCTGTCATCCTGAATTTTGCCGAAAGACAGTTGAGGAGGCTGACCTCATAATATGTTGCGATTTCAACACCCCGTCAAGGCAGGATTCCCTCGCGCCTGTGATTCAAAATGCCAAATGCAACAAAGTCCTCGTAGACCATCATCAGGAGCCGGACAGGTTTGCCGACCTCATGATCTCGTATCCGGGAATGTCTTCTACTTGTGAACTGATGTTTCGTCTTATCGCAGGCATGGGGTTTTACGGGGAGATGGGGCTGGACAGCGCGACATGTCTTCTTGCCGGAATAATAACGGACACAAGAAATTTCACGGTCAACTGCAAGAATCCCGATATCTATGAAATTCTCATGAGGCTTCTTGAAAAAGGCGTTGACAAAGAATTGATTGTCAAAGAGGCTCTGAATACGCGTTCTTTCTGGAGCCTTAAGCTTGAGGCTTATGCGATATCCGAAAAGCTTGAGATTTTTCAGTCGCACCGTGCCGCGGTCATTACTCTTGACAAGGATGAACTGGAGAAACATCATTATGAAAAAGGTGATTCCGAGGGGCTTGTGAACCGTCCACTTGAAATTAGGGGAATTGTCTACAGCATATTCCTTCGTGAAGATCCTGATTGCATAAAGGTTTCCGCACGAAGTTGTGATGGATTCCCGGTTTCAGAAATCTGTAAGGATCTTTATGGGGGCGGAGGTCATTTGCAGGCGGCAGGAGGCGAGTATCACGGCACTCTTGCCGATTGCCGGAGGATTCTCATAGAATCCATGCCTGAATATGACAAATATTTGAAAAAGAAGAAATCAGATTAAAACAACAAAACGAGCTTCGGAATCAAGACAGACAGAGGTCCGGAGCCGCAAACATAACAATATGACTTCGATTAAGAAATTAATGAATTACATGGCGCTTTTTCTTCTGACGTTGTCAGGAGCCGGCGTTGCCTCCTGTAGCAAGACAGAGAGTTATTCCGAGCTTTTGCGAGAGGAAGAAAAGGCGGTAAACTGGTATCTGGCGTCGCAGAAGGTGAGTATCGAACTGCCGGAAGATTCCATATCATTTGAGACAGGGACTGACGCTCCCTTTTACCGGCTTGACGAGAACGGATATGTCTACATGCAGGTGATCAACAAAGGTGATGTGGATCCTGTCACAAACCGTCCCGCCGATCCTGTCAAAAGCGGGGATGTGGTGTATTTCAGGTATATGAGGAAAAGTATCCAGGATCTTTACAATGGCGTGGAATCAGACTGGAGCGGAAATTCAGACAATCTTACGCAGCCTACAAGTTTTGTATACAAAAATACATATCTTTCCTCCACCACCCAATTTGGCACCGGCATACAGATGCCGCTAAAGTTTCTCGGGTATGGAAGCGAAGTGAATCTGGTTCTCAAAAGCTATTATGGCTTTTCTATTGATCAGACTTATTGTATTCCGTATATCATGAATATAAGGTATTTTAAACCGGAATATTAAAGACGGGAAGGTCATTTAGCTGACGTTTTCCCGTCATCAAACCATAAAACGTATAAGGTAACGAATAAGATATGGCATTAATAAAATCTATATCGGGGATCCGCGGCACCATAGGCGGCTGCGCGGGCGAAGGTCTCGGAGGTGTGGACATTGTCAGGTTCACCTCTGCATATGCTGAATTTATCCGGCGTCATAACCCGGAGGCAAGAAGAATCGTGGTCGGCAGAGACGCCAGGCTTTCCGGGAATATGGTAAGTCATCTTGTCGTGGGCGCATTGATGGCGATGGGTTTTGACGTGGTCAACATAGGTCTTGCCACCACGCCCACCACCGAGCTCGCGGTGACCGGTCTTGGAGCTGACGGCGGTATCATAATTACCGCCAGTCACAATCCGGTTCAGTGGAATGCCCTGAAGCTTCTTAATGCGGCGGGAGAGTTCCTTTCAGACAGTGAAGGGAAGGAAGTGATAGCGATAGCTGAGGAAGAAAGCTTCTCTTTTGCCGACGTGTTGAACCTTGGGAAGGAATATAAAGATGACACCTGGGCAATGCGCCATATCGATATGGTGAAGAACCTGCCGCTTGTAGACTGCGGCAAGATCCGGAAAGCAGGGTTTACTGTAGCTGTGGACGCGGTCAATTCAGTGGGCGGCGCTGTAATACCAGAATTGCTCCGTCAGCTCGGTGTGGAAAATATTATCGAACTGAACTGCGAGCCCACAGGAAAATTCGCGCATACTCCTGAGCCGATTCCTGAAAATCTTACCCAGATAGCCGAGCTTATGAAGTCTGGCAAGGCGGATGTCGGTTTTGTTGTGGATCCGGACGTGGATCGTCTGGCGATAGTGATGGAAAACGGGGAGATGTTTGTAGAAGAGTATACCCTTGTGGCGGTGGCGGACTACGTGCTTTCCCGCACTCCTGGGAATACGGTGTCGAATCTCAGCAGCTCGCGTGCCCTTCGTGATGTGACGGAGAAACATGGATGCAGTTATTCGGCTGCCGCAGTCGGTGAGGTCAATGTAGTGACCCGGATGAAAGAGACAGGAGCTGTGATTGGAGGCGAGGGTAATGGCGGAGTTATCTATCCGGAGCTGCATTATGGCAGGGATGCCCTTGTCGGTGTCGCCTTGTTCCTGACCCTGCTCGCGAGTGAGGGTAAGAAAGTATCGGAACTGAAGGCAGGCTATCCACAATACGCCATAGCGAAGAATAAGATTGAACTGACTCCCGATATAGATGTAGATGGCATACTTGAGGCTGTCAAGGGAAAATTCTCGAATGAGAAGATCACTGATATCGATGGTGTAAAGATAGATTTTCCTGACAGCTGGGTACATCTTCGCAAATCGAATACTGAGCCTATAATCAGGATCTACAGTGAGGCGGAGACCATGGATAAGGCGAATCGTCTTGCGGAAGATATAAAAAATGTGATAGCAAGTATTTGATGCCGGTATATGTCGGTCTGCACCGGTTGTGACTGTGCAGACCGGCATGCCATCATAAATTAAAATCATTCCACCTTTTCTAACTTTTAAAACTTAAAGAGATGCTGAAAAAGTTTTTTATGGGCGCGCTTTCCTCTTTTATAGGGGCATGGATTGCGCTTGTCTTGTTTGGCGTTGTCGTGGTGCTGGTATGCATCGGTGTTGTCGCCAAGCTTGGAGTGACCTCTTCCTCCACAGAATCTGTATCAAAAGGGAGTGTGCTCACCATTGAATTGAGTGGTATGATTCAGGAAAGGGAGACTCCTCTTGATATTGACTATATCTCATTGGTGACGCGAGATTCCTCGAAGCCGCAGACTCTTTCGTCGCTTGTGACAGTGATAAAGGAGGCAAAAGTTAATAAAAACATATCCGCGATATATCTCAAATGCGGAGTCGTGTCGGCGGCGCCTGCCACATTGAATGCCTTGCGAGATGTCCTTGGTGAGTTCCGTGAAAGCGGGAAAAAGGTGATAGCTTATGCCGACACCTATACCAACGGATCATATTATGTAGCGTCGGTTGCCGACAGCGTGTTTATGAATCCTGCCGGCGCGTTGATGCTGCAAGGCATAGGCGGGACATCTTTATATTATAAAAATCTTCTTGACAAGCTTGGAGTTGAGATGCAGGTGGTGAAGGTTGGCACTTATAAATCTGCAGTGGAGCCTTATATCATGAATGAAATGAGTGCGCCGGCACGAGCTCAGCTTGACACCTTGTATGGCAATATCTGGAAATATATCCGTACCGGTATCGCGGGGAACAGGAAAAAGGTAACGGTTTCATCTATAGATTCGCTGGTAAGCAAGGACTATATTTTTATCGCCCCTGCCGAAGATGATGTAAGAAACGGACTTGTTGACCGTCTCGTCTATGAGCGTAGCATGGACGGGGTAATCGCCGGAATGTTGGGAAAGGATGAGAAGAAACTTAATTTTGTGTCACCACAGACGTTGCTTTCACAGACGTCATGGGGGCAGGCTTATACTGCGCGTGATCAGATCGCTGTGGTTTATGCTACAGGGGAGATAGTTGACGGCGGTGGTTCAGGCACCATAAACTATCAGAAGCTCGTGCCTGTCATAGTGAAGCTTGCAGAAAACGACAAGGTAAAGGGGATGGTGCTCAGAGTAAACTCTCCCGGCGGGGCAGTGTTCGGTAGCAAGCAGATAGCTGACGCTCTTGATTATTTCCAGTCAAAAGGAAAGCCGGTGGCTGTTTCTATGGGGGACTATGCGGCATCAGGAGGATATTGGATCTCATGCTGTTCTGACAGGATATTTGCCGATCCGCTCACAATCACAGGGTCGATAGGGATATTCGGGCTTATACCCAATGTGTCAGGTCTGGCTGAAAAGATCGGTGTCACACCACAATCAGTTTCTACAAATCCCGAGGCAGATTTCCCGGCTTTGTATAAACCCATGAATGAACGCCAGCTTGCGGCAATGCAGAAATATGTGGAGAGAGGGTATGACGAGTTTATAAAGAGGGTATCCGAGGGAAGAAAGATGGATGAGTCAAAGGTCAGAGCCATCGGGGAAGGAAGGGTCTGGGATGCGCAAAAGGCAAAAGAGATAGGTCTCGTAGATGAGCTTGGAAGCCTGCATGACGCTTTGGAATGGGTGGCAGCTAAAGAGAATCTCGGCGAGAAATGGTCTGTTGCGCTATACCCGTCAATAGAATCCACACTTTTGGATATGATTCCGGAACTCGGGAATATCAGACTGTATGACGCTTTTGCAAAAGCTCTTTCAGGAGATTACGACGAGATTGCCGTGAAGCATGTGGTCGGGATGTTGAGACAAAAGCCTCTGCAGGCACGCATGCCTTATATAGATGTGAGGATGGACAATGCTGTGATAATCAACTGACACGGCTTCATTTCTCCTGTGGATAATCATAAATGAATAGGAAATGAGGTGAAGACAACAAAAGATAAAATAGTAGTGGGTTTGCTCACCCCGTTGTCTTGGCTGTACGGCTTCGGCACGTGGGTAAGAAACTGGATGTTTGATTCAAAAATCCTCAAAGAGGAGGAATTTGACATTCCGGTGATCAGTGTGGGCAATATCACGGTTGGAGGCACGGGAAAAACGCCACACGTGGAATATATAGTGGGAAATCTCGCCTCTGAATTGGAAATAGCAGTGCTGAGCCGGGGATACAAACGCAAGACGAAAGGGTTTGTACTTGCTAATTCCAAAAGCACGCCTGACCTTATCGGCGATGAACCTTTCCAGATTTACCAGAAATTTGGTATGAAGGTTCATGTGGCGGTATGTGAGAACCGGCGAAAAGGGATTAAGGAGCTTTTAAGACTTTATCCGGATCTTCAGTTGATTGTGCTTGACGATGCTTTCCAACATCGTTGGGTAAAACCAAAAGTATCGGTCTTGCTGACTGATTACAACAGGCCCGTATACAAAGACAAGCTTCTTCCTCTCGGAAGATTGCGGGAGAGCTCCGTCCAGGTCAACAGGGCTGATATCGTGATAGTGACTAAATGTCCTGAAGACCTCATGCCGATCCAGTTCCGGATCGTGACCAAGGAGCTTGATCTGATGACATATCAGAAATTGTTCTTCTCCCGATATGAATATGGGCAGTTGCGCCCGGTGTTTGCGGAAGACGCGCCATATCAGGCGTCTCTCGGCGCCTTCACTTCAAGCGACTCCGTGTTGCTGCTTACAGGAATAGCCCATCCGAGATATTTTGTGCGTCATTTCCGCAATTATCCTTTTAAAGTGAAGGTGAATCATTTCCCCGATCATCATGATTTCACAAGAGATGATATCAAGGCTATAGGTGAAAAGTTTAAAAATATGGCTGGGGAACGTAAAATCATCATCACCACAGAGAAGGATGCTGTGCGGCTTATGCATAATCCTTATTTCCCTCAGGATCTTAAACCGTTTATATTTTATCAGCCCGTGACCGTCAAGATGATCAACGGGCTGGATGATAAAAATTTCATCGAGGAGATCCGTTCTGCTGCCGGGCTGCAGAACGGATACAATCAGGATGAATTGTCTTAGGATCAGTAATAATCGGGACAGGAACTTTATCTGCCCCGACAGTGTTGTATAATCAGGTTTTGTCTTCTGAATCGCGGTGTATCACCGCCGGCTGATTCCAAGAGACATCCTTTAGCCCAAAATTTTGATATAATGGAAAAAAACATGTTGGATACAATCCGTGAGACAGCGGGTTACATTCTTGAAAAAATCGGGGAGGCGCCACGCATAGGGATTATCCTCGGCACCGGACTCGGCGATCTTGTGAATCACATAGAGGTCAAGAAAGAGCTCAATTACAAAGATATCCCCAATTTCCCCGTGTCGACAGTGGAAGGACACAGCGGAAAACTTATTTTCGGATATCTGGGAGGAAAATATATAATGGCGATGCAGGGCCGTTTCCATTATTACGAGGGTTATGATATGAAGCAGGTGACTTTCCCTGTGAGGGTAATGCGTCAGCTTGGCGTCGAGACTCTATTTGTAAGCAACGCCGCCGGAGGCATGAACAAGGAGTTTAAGGTCGGAGATGTGATGGTGATAACTGATCATATAAATCTTTTCCCGGAGAATCCTTTGAGAGGTAAGAATTATGAGGAGCTCGGCCCGCGTTTCCCTGCGATGACAGAGGCTTACAGCACCGGTCTTGTAAGAATGGCGGACGATATAGCCCGGGAGGAAGGTATACGGCTGATGCACGGAGTATATGTGGGAACTCCGGGTCCTACATTCGAGACTCCGGCAGAATATGAATATTTCCGCGTAATCGGCGGAGATGCGGTAGGGATGTCGACAGTGCCTGAGGTCATAGTCGCCAATCATGCCGGAATGACGGTCTTCGGTGTATCTGTTATTACAGATCTCGGGGGTAAGGACGTAAAAGAGGTACCCACCCATGAAGAGGTGCAGAAAGCGGCTGTGAAGGCACAGCCTGTAATGACAGCGGTAATCAAGAAGATGCTTGAGCGTCTTTGAATCCCGACAGCGGAAAGATAACGCGCCGGATCCGATTATTCGGGTCCGGCGATATCGGTAAAAACAAGCTACAGGCAGATGCCGGGAAAGTTTAACAGTATTAATCATATGGACAGCAATCAGACAGAAATATCAAATCTTGGTGAATTTGGACTTATCGAGCGCATTACCCAAGATTTTCCCTTAAAAAATCCTGAATCGAAAGTAGGTGTGGGTGATGACGCTGCAGTGTTGTCGTTCGGCGACAAGGATGTGCTCGTTACCACGGATCTTCTTCTGGAAGGGATTCATTTCGATTTGCGATATGTGCCACTGAAACATCTGGGATACAAAGCTGCTATCGTCAATTTCAGCGATATATATGCAATGAACGGCACCCCCAGACAGATCACTGTCAGTTTAGGGATCTCAAGCCGTTTTACTGTAGAGCACATTGATGCAATATATTCCGGAATACGTCTTGCATGCGATCTCTATGGCGTGGATCTTGTGGGAGGAGACACCAGCGCGTCTGTCACCGGGCTTGTCATCAGTATCACTTGCCTCGGTGTGGCTTCACCGGAGGATGTGGTGCGGCGTTCGGGGGCACGACCCACGGATATAATTTGTGTCAGCGGTGATCTCGGGGCTGCTTTCATGGGTTTGCAGCTGCTTGAGAGGGAAAACCGTATTTCTGCCGGACAGAAAGATTTTCAACCGGACTTCGCGGGAAAAGAGTATATTCTTGAGCGTCAACTGAAACCTGAAGCCCGTAAGGATATTGTGGAACTTCTAAGGAAAGAAGGGATAAAGCCCACCTCGATGATGGATGTGAGCGACGGACTTTCATCAGAACTTCTGCACATATGCAAAGCGTCCGGCACAGGGTGTCGGGTGTATGAAGACAAGATACCTATCGATTACCAGACAGCGCTCATGGCTGAAGAATTTAATATGAATCTTGTCACTGCCGCAATGAACGGAGGGGAGGATTATGAGCTGCTGTTTACTGTTCCGGTCACGGATCATGAGAAAATCGAGAGGATGAAAGGGGTGACAATGATAGGATATATAACCAAACCGGAGCTCGGATGCGCTATGGTGACGCGAGACGGCACCGAACTCCCTGTCAAGGCGCAAGGATGGAATGCGTTTTCAGAATCCGAATAGGCTGAGAGTTCAGAAAAATCACAAACCTTCCCCGGCTTGCAGAAATGATGACGGAGCACATGTTTTTGACTGACAATTAGCCTATTTAATAAGGTTTAAATCAGTTCAAGATTATTTAACAGAGATAATGGAATATTTTAAGTTAATAAATACTATTTTTGCATTTGAAAAATTCCATTTTTTAATCAGAAAAAATTAATACAAATATACTATATGAATGAAACAGTGAATATCAGAGAGTTAAACGATCTGATTGCATCCAAGAGCAGCTTCCTGAGCATGATCCGGAGCGGTATGGATCGCCGTATCGTAGGTCAGAAACATTTGGTTGACTCCCTGCTCATAGCGCTCCTGTGCAACGGTCATGTCCTTCTTGAAGGCGTTCCCGGTCTTGCGAAGACTCTGGCGATAAAGACGCTTGCCGGACTGGTGGATGCAAAATACAGCCGTATTCAGTTCACTCCGGACCTTCTTCCTGCCGACGTCATAGGCACCCTCATCTATAGCATAAAGAATGAAAGCTTTGAGGTTAAGAAAGGTCCTATTTTCGCTAATTTTGTTCTTGCCGATGAAATCAACCGCGCCCCTGCCAAAGTCCAGAGCGCGCTTCTTGAGGCAATGCAGGAACGTCAGGTCACAATCGGGGAGGAAACGTTCCCTCTTGACAAGCCGTTCCTTGTTATGGCGACACAGAACCCGATCGAGCAAGAGGGTACATATCCTCTGCCTGAAGCCCAGACCGACCGTTTCCTTCTGAAAGTCGTGATAGGCTACCCCAACAAAGAAGAAGAGAAAGTCATCATACGTCAGAACATTCACGGCACTCCGGATCCGATCCATGCCGTGGTCAAGACTTCAGAGATTCTTGAAGTACAGAAAATAGTGGAGAAAATCTATATCGATGAGAAGATAGAAAACTACATCGTCGACATAGTATTCGCCACCCGTGAACCCGGCAAGTTCGGTCTGTCTGATCTTGACAGCATTATCTCATATGGCGCGTCTCCCCGTGCTTCCATAAGCCTTGCCCTCGCTTCACGTGCTTACGCGTTCCTTCAGGGTAGAGGTTATGTGATTCCTGAGGATGTGCGTGCCGTCTGTCATGATGTCATGCGCCACCGTATCGGGCTTTCTTACGAGGCTGAGGCGAACAATATAGGTGCGGATGAGGTTATCACTGCAATACTTGACAAGGTTGTAGTGCCTTGATTGCCCTCATAAAATGTCCGGAAATGCGGGGTTTCAGTTTTTGGAGATTCCGCATTTCCGGTTCAAAATTGAGAATTGATTGAATATGGACGCAAAAGAGCTGCTTCAGAAAGTCAGGAAAATAGAAATAAAAACCCGTGGATTGAGTCAGAATATTTTCGCGGGGGAATATCATACAGCCTTCAAGGGACGTGGTGTGATATTTTCAGAAGTCAGGGAATATCAGCCGGGAGATGACATACGAGACATAGACTGGAACGTCACGGCAAGACAGAACAAGCCGTATGTGAAGGTATATGAGGAGGAGCGAGAACTGACCATGATGCTCCTCATAGACGTGAGCGGAAGCAGTGACTTCGGTGCTGTCGGCGATGAGAAAAAAGAAGTTATCGCGGAGATAGCCGCCACCCTGGCGTTCTCTTCAATTCAGAATAATGATAAGGTCGGGGTGATATTTTTCAGCGACAGGGTGGAGAAATTCATACCTCCGAAAAAAGGTAAGAAGCACATACTTCTTATTATCAGGGAGATTATTGATATGAAGCCTCAAAGCAGAGGAACTAATATCGATGTGGCGTTGAAGTTTATGACCAACGCGCTTAAAAAGCGGTGCACCGCTTTTCTTCTCAGTGATTTTATTGACAGCCATGATTTCTTTTCGAGCATGTCGATCGCTAACCGCAAGCACGATCTTGCCGCGATACAGGTCTATGACAAAAGGGATGCGAGGCTTCCGGATGTCGGACTTGTCAGAGTCAGGGATATGGAGACCGGAGCCGACCGTTGGATCGACACTTCGTCCGCAAGGGTGAGGAAGGCTTTTGACAAGGCATGGTATGAACGTCAGCAGAAACTTTCTTCCACCGTAGGAAAATGTGGTGTGGACCTCGCCTCTGTGACTACGGATGAAGATTATGTAAAGGCGTTGCTGGCATTGTTCCGCAATCGTTCGGGTGCAAGAAGATGAAATAAGTTTTCCCAAAATTTTAATTAAGCCAAAAGTATGAATTATGGGTTGTAAGTCATGAAGCGGGAAGCTGTCCCGATTCCGTCAGTAACCAGCCATTCATATTTTTTCTAATATATTCAAGCTATTTGATTGAGATAATGAATCAGATAAAAAAATACATAACAGTTGTCCTTCTGGTCCTGACAGGTGTGACGTCACTTTCAGCCAAGGTCTCTGTCACGGCACGCCTTGATTCTGTCGATCTGCTGATGGGAAAGCTTACCACGCTTTCTCTGGAGGTGGTGCAAGACAAGGGTAAACCGGGAGGTTTCCCTATGTTTCGCGACGCCGATCCATCGAAAGGATATGTGGGTATCTGCGGCGACAGTATCGAGCTCCGTACTTCATATAAGGCAGACACACTTGAACTCGGTTCGGGACGTATACAGATAAACTATTCAGTGCCTCTTCAGGCGTTTGATTCCGGAACTTACAGACTTCCGCAATTCGTGTATGTGTCGGAAAGCGATTCCGCCCGATCAAATGCGTTGACTCTTAACGTCGTCCCTGTAAATGTGACTGCGGAAGATCCTATAGCCGGTTTCGCTCCGGTGGCAGATCCGGAGAATCCCTCTCTTCTTGACGCCGTTCCGGACTGGATCTATAATTACTGGTGGGTGCTTCTTCTCCTGCTTCTTGCCGCCGCAGCGACCATCTGGGGTGTCAAGAGATATAAGAAAGAGGGGACAGTGCTCAAAAAGAAACCGGAACCATCTCCATATCAGGTTGCTATTACTCAATTACGTGAACTCAAGGGGAAAAATTTGTGGGAGCAGGGTATGGAAAAAGAATATTTCACACGGCTTACGGAAATTCTCCGTGTATATCTTGACCGCAGATTCGGAATAAACGCAATGGAGATGACTTCGCGTGAAATCATGGATCATCTTTACAACAGTGATGTAAAAGACAAACGGGATTACATACGTCAGATCCTGAGCGTGGCGGATTTCGTGAAGTTTGCAAAAGTCCGTCCGCTGCCTGCCGACAACATTGCGGCTTATGAAAACGCGGTCAGATTCGTGGAGGAAACCAAACCTGAACCGGTGGTGTCCGCTGACGGGGCATCTCCCAAAAATGATGAGGACAAAAAGGATTCTGATAATTCTAAACAGAAAGGAGGCGAGTCATGATGTTGAAATATCCGGCATTCTTATGGCTTTTCTTGCTATACCTGCCGCTTGTGGCGTGGTATGTCTGGAAACATCGTAACGCCAATCCGTCGTTGGGTATATCCACTATCTCGCCTGTCGCTAATCTTCCGGTGTCGTGGAAAACAGTAGCGATGCATTTTGCTTTTGTTTTACAGCTTGTTGCTATCGGCGCTCTGATAGTGGCGTTGGCTCGTCCGCAGACTCACGATCATCTGCGCACTTCAAGAATCGAAGGCACCGATATTGTCATAGCCCTTGACATCTCCGGAAGTATGAGCGCGAAAGATTTTGAGCCTACAAGGTTTGCAGCTGCGAAGGAAGTGGCGTCAAAATTCGTGAACCAACGCACAGATGACAATATGGGGCTTGTGGTGTTTGCCGGAGAAAGTTTGTCGCTCATGCCTCTCACAAACGACCGCGCGGCTCTTATGAATGCCATACGTCAGGTGGAAATGGGGGATCTTAATGATGGCACGGCGATCGGAGACGGGTTGACAAGCGCCATAAACCGTATCGCTTCAGGAAAAGCAAAATCAAAAAGTATTATCCTGCTGACAGACGGCACGAACAATGCCGGAGATGTGCCTCCTTCAACAGCGGCTCAGATTGCAAAACAGAAGGGTATCAAGGTATATACGATAGGAGTGGGTACGAATGGCACAATACAGATCACTGATCCGTACGGATTCTCCACAACCACAATGGAGACAAAAATTGATGAACAGTCATTGACTGAGATCGCTTCGTTGACAGGTGGAAAATTCTTCAGGGCGACTGACGAAAAAATGCTTCGTAATGTGTTTGACGAGATAGACAGTCTCGAGAAAACCGTACTTGATGTCGACAAGTTCACTCTCACTGATGAAAATTTCATGCCTTGGGTTCTTCTCGCGTTGTGTTCTTTTTGTGCTTATCTCCTTATGCGCTACACGGTGTTGAGACGGATCCCCTGATTTTGCGATTGTTGAAAATATTGAATGATATAAATCGAAATATCAATGTTTAGTTTTGCTTATCCCAAGCTTCTGATGCTCCTTCTTCTGGTGCCTGTGTTTGTTGCCTTATATGCATGGGCGCGTTATGCAAGGAGTAAAAATCTGAAAAAGTTTGGCAATCTGAAAGTTTTGTCATCTCTAATGCCGGAGGTGTCGCCATATAAGCCACCTGTCAAGATCACTCTTGAGATGCTTGCCCTTGCAATGATAATAATTGCATTTGCACGTCCCTGGGGTGGTGTGAAGGATGAGAAGACCGTAAAGGAGGGTATAGAGGTGGTGATCGCTGTCGATGCAAGTAATTCGATGCTTGCATCCTCCACATCTGATGAGAAAGGTGTGGACAGGATGCGTACGGCAAAACTGATTCTCGAGAAACTTATCAACCGTCTTGACAATGACAGGGTAGGGCTTATCGTATATGCGGGGGATGCATACACGCTGATACCTGTCACCAGTGACTATGTGTCGGCGAAAATGTTTCTAAATTCAATAGATCCTGCCTCAATAGACAATCAGGGCACCAATATTACGGCTGCCATCGACATGGCAGCCAAATCTTTTAGCGAAGACAAAAAAATCGGCAAGGCTATAATACTTATAACCGATGCAGAAGATCTGGAAGATTCACAAAGTGTGATGGATGCCGCCAAGACCGCAGCCCGCAACGGAATACAGCTTGATGTGGTGGGTCTCGGGTCGACAACTCCGGTGCCTATACCCCTAAAAAAAGGTGGGTATCTCATAAATCCGGATACCGGAGAACCGGTACGTACGGCTCTCAATGAAGATCTTGCGACAGAAATAGCATCCGCAGGAAAAGGAATTTATGTGAACGCCTCAAACAATGACGCTCTCAATGAACTTGACAAGCAGCTGGACACGGTAAAAAAGACGGCTCTTGAGTCCAGTTTTTCGGCCATTCATGACGAACTGTTCTCGATTTTCGTATGGTTTGCCCTTGCGATCATCGTGATTGATATTTTCGTTCTTGACCGTAAGATCAGTTGGCTTGACAGAATTACTTTTTTCAAAAAGGAGGAAAAGAAATGAAATCGAGAATTTTGATAATATTGTCGCTCCTTTCATTTGCCGTGCTGTCGGCTGGAAGCATCTCGGCGCAATCAGCGGAATCAAACAGGAAAGAGCGTAACTATATCACTGAGGGTAACAAGTTGTATAACGACGGGAGGTATCGCGCGGCATATCTGAAATATCAGCAGGCGCTAAAGGAAAACCCTTCTTCTGCCGTAGCTCGTTATAACCTCGGACTGTCGCAAATCCGTCTCGGCTCAAATCCGTCTGACACCACTCAGGCTGCAAAAGACATGCTCGCGAATGGCGCGAAAGCCATGGAGCAGGTATCCCAGATGGGGAGAGAGAAGCCGATGCTTGCATCGCGTGCGAACTATAATCTCGGCAACATCGCGTTCAATTCCGAGGACTATTCCAATGCCCTGAACTACTATAAGCAGTCGTTGCGTCTCAACCCCGATGACGAGGCGGCACGCAGAAATTTGCGTATTACGCAGCTGAAACTGCAGAACCAGAATCAGGATCAGGATAAAAATCAGGACCAGAATCAAGATCAGGATCAGGATAAAGATCAGCAGAATCAGGATCAGCAGCAAAATCAAGATCAGCAGCAGGATCAGAACCAGGATCAGCAAAATCAGGATAAACAGCAGCAGAACCAGCCTGATATCAATCAGCAGACTGCAGATCAGATCTTGAAGGCTATGGAAAATAAAGAGAACCAAACCCGTGCCCGCATGTCTACGGGGAATCAGGGAGACAAGAGCACAGGAAAGAACCGAAGCCGCAAAAATTGGTAGATGAAAAGAGGTTTCTTACATATTGCTATTTTTCTTTCAGTTTTCTTACTTTCTTTCCATTGTGAAGGGAAGAAGAAAGATGCAGCCATGCCTTTCCTTGAGACCAAAGTCAACAGGTATAATACTGTGGAAGGTGAAAAAGTAATATATGAGGTCATACTTAATTCTGCCGAAGCGTCTGTCGCGGGAGTGGACGTGGTGTCATTGCCTGAATTTTCCGGGCTTGATGCAGGACATATAGCCCCGGATTCACGTTTGGAGGAGGTTGAGGCGGATGGCAGACGCTACTACCGTGCGGTGGTCGACAGATTTTTCATAGGAACCGATACCAAAGGGAAATACATTGTAAAAGGTGGTGCCTACAGGATAGGAATAAACCGTCAGTTTGCTGTAAACGATCCATTCTGGGGTCCGTCGCTTGCAACAAGGACAGAGATGTTTGTCCTTGATGCCCCCGATGTCAGGATTCAAGTCGCCCCTGTCCCTTTAAAGGGGATGCCAGCCGGATTTTCAGGCGCCGTAGGAAGATTTGATATTGAGATGACTTTGGTAAACAATGAAGTCAGAGCAGGAGAGGATGCATGTCTGTCTGTGGTGATTTCCGGAAATGGAGACCTCTCAAAATCAAAGTTGCCGGAAATTCACAAATCCTTTGGCAATGGACTTCATTTCAAATCCATGACAGATTCAATGGAGCATTATATAAAGAATGGCAGCCTTGGGTCAGAGATGGAAATAGAATGTCTTTTTTCTGCGGAAAAATCCGGGAAATACACAATTGCCCCCATAGACTTTTCCTACTTTGACAGCGAGGCAGGAAAGTATGTCACGGTAACCACTCCTCCTCTTGAGATAGATGTCATTGATGCGGTGAGAGTAAGTGAAGATCCTCCCGTGATCATGGATGTATGAATCCGATGGCGGCAATTAAAATTTTTTATCCATTAACCCGAAGTACTACTATATTTTAGACATGAAACTGAAACTCAAACATATCGTTCTCCTCTTAGTATTGCTTGTCTCAGGTGCTGATGCTTTTGCTTCTTCTGTCCGGCTTACAGTCGATACCGGAAGAGGGAGGCGTTCCATAAGTGTCGGAGACCTGTTTTATATCTACTATGAGGTGGCGGATCTGGATGCTGTGCCGGAAAAACCGGCTTCAGTGCCCGGAGCAAAAGTCATGTATTTTGAACGGACAGGTCAAAGTTCCCGTTTTTCAAGTGTCAATGGAAAGACCACCCAGAGTTTCAGCTATACCTATACCCTGACGTTGAGGGCTCAGAAAGAGGGACAATACTCTTTCGGACCGGTCACTGTAGGAAATGTAAAGAGTAATGCTGTGACATATTCAATAGGGTCCGCTGCATCTCCTGATCCCGGTCAAAGCACGCAGCCGTCAGCCGATGACAGGCATAACAGTGCGGACGGACCTAAATTCATCGGGAAAGGAGACGGAAATCTCTTTTTGAAGGCAGACGTGTCGAAATCTACCGCCTATGAACAAGAGGCGTTGGTGTATACGGTGAAACTTTATACCACTTACGACGCCATCAAATTTATTGGTGCGACATCCGCTCCAAAATTCGAAGGTTTTGTCATAGAAGAGTCGAAGGATGTTGCCAATTCGTTTACATATGAGACTTATCAGGGAAAGACGTATGCCACGGCGGTAATAGCCCGTTATATTATTTTCCCTCAGATGGAAGGGGATCTCAATGTGATCGGCAACAAGTATACCATAAGTGTTGACGAGAGGGAATATTATCATGATCCCATCTGGGGAAGCTTGTCAGTGGCAAGGCCGTTGGAGCTTAATGTAACTCCTAATGACCTTACTGTACATGTAAAGCCATTGCCAAAACCGGTTCCTGCCAATTTTTCAGGCGGTGTCGGGCAATTCAGGATAACATCAGATCTGCCGTCACAGAATTTTAAAAGCAACCAGGCTGCATCTATCGTTTACACAGTCTCAGGCACGGGAAACCTTAAATATGTGAAGCTTCCTGATCTCAACGCTCTATATCCTTCAGAACTTGAGGTCTATAGCCCTACACCGACTGTCGAGGCAAATGTCGGGAGAACAAACGTAAGCGGTACGGCAAAGTTTGATTATTCCTTCATGCCTCTTGAAGCGGGGACATTCACCATACCGCCGGTGGAACTTGTATATTTCGACCCTCAGTCTGGAAAATATGAGACATCAGAAGCCAAGGGGTATACGGTAAATGTAGGGAAGGGAACCGGTTCGGAACGTTCGCAGACCAAAGGAAAACTTTCATTCAACCGGAATCTGTTGCCGTATGACAGTGATCTTTCGGCGGAATATACGCCATATGTCGAAAGATTTGTATATTGGCTGTTCTATATCCTCCCGGTGTTGATCCTTGCGGGGGCGGTATGTTACTATAGGGCATATTTGAAAGCCAATGCGGATTTCATGGCTGTAAGGAGCAGAAAAGCAAGCAAGGTGGCAAGAATGCGTCTTAAGAAAGCGGCTGCTTGCCTGAGGAAAAACAGGGTGGATGAGTTTTATGACGAGATGCTTGCCGCGCTGTGGGGGTATCTCGGAGACAAACTCAAGATGCCTGTTTCAGAACTCACCCGTCAGAATGTAAGCGATAAATTGTCGGCACACGGCATACCTGAAAAGGAGATAGGTGAACTCATCTCTCTCATTGATGATTGCGAGTTTGCCAAATATGCTCCTGCCGCGACTAAATCAGACATGAAGCCAGTATATGAACGTGGTGTGACAACAATCAACGATATGGAAAGTGCGTTTAAAAAATATGCGTCAAATGAAAAATAAGATCCTTGTCCTTTTGGCGGTGATGGTGTTTTCGAATGCCGTCTCATCTTTCGCCGTGAATAAGATTGCGGAAGCAGACTCCGCATACAGCGCCGGAGAATACGGCAAGGCGATAGAGTTATATAAAACGGTGGTGGAAGAGGAGGGTAAATCTGTAGCCCTGTTGTATAATCTTGGCAACGCATATTTTCAGGAAGGGGATTATGGCAACGCAATGGTATGTTATCAGCGTGCCCATCGGCTGGATCCCTCGAATCCGGAAGTAAATGCCAATCTGCGCTATCTCTCCGGAAGAGTGGAAGACGCCAACAAGGCTGAACAAAAAGGTAAAAGATTCAAGACCGGACAAGACGAACAGTCGTTTTTTCAATCAGTGCATAAATCAGTTGCCGAGAATGTCTCTTCCGATGTTTGGGCGGTTTGGGCTGCTGTGGCTTTCGTGCTTTTTGTCGGTTGCGTCGCCCTGTATATCTTTACCCGAGGAGTCATCTTGCGAAAAATCGGTTTCTTCGGAGGATTGCTTCTTATATGCGTGAGCGTGGTGTTCCTCATATTTTCGTTCATGGGGGCGAGGGCATACCATTCGGCAGACAAAGGAGTGCTCACAGCCTTCAAGACAGTCCTCATGACAGAGCCCGGCAAAGATGCTGATGCCGAGAAAGGGCAGGTGCTCACGAAAGGTACAGTCGTTCAGATATTGTCAGAGGAGGTAGACGCGGAAGGAAACGTCACATGGTATAAGATACGTCTGAACTCCGACTACATAGGATGGGTGGCGGCATCAGATCTCGACATCATATAAATTGGATTCCTGCCGATAAAACTGTCTATGCCGCGACCATCAGATGTCATGACCGACAAAAAATGTATCAAGAATGGTTCAATTCTCTATATATGTTTTAAAACACATGAGAAAATTGCAAATTTCTTGGTAGAATGCAAAAAAATGTCTAAATTAGCAATCGCAAACCTTAACTAAGGATTGTTAAATAATAAGAATCGACGGTTACTTATATAATCGTTTAAGTATAACCTCAAAAAAATACCATCTGCTATGAGCAAGACAATCACCTTCAACGAGCTTCGCAGACTCAAAGACAGTTTGCCCGACGGCTCCACCCATCGTATCGCCGACGAGCTGAACCTTACAGTACAGACAGTGCGTAATTATTTCGGTGGCGTCAATTATCAGTTTGGCAAGAATGTCGGCATGCACATAGAGCCGGGTCCCGACGGAGGTCTCGTGGTTCTGGATGACACCACAATCTATGACATGGCAGTCAAGATTCTCGAAGAAGAGAACAAGGCTGATGCCTGAGACGTTCTTACAATAGAGAACTGATTCGTTAGACAATCACAACGGCGCCCCGGGTTTTCTGGGGCGCCGCTTAAATTAAATTTGACATGGTGGCAGAAAGGTTTATTACTCTTGCGATACATACATATCCTCATGCGGTGACTCTCAAAAAAATTCTTGAGAGTCATGGGGTGACTGTGAAATTCGAGAATCTTGTGATTTCGGGAGCGGGGATTGCCTCAGGTGTCCGGGTGAAGATACTTGAGACGGATCTCCCGCTTGCTCTGAAGATAACGGAAAGTTCCGGATCATTCCCTTCCGCGAAGCTTGAAATGAAAATGGCAGGATCTTATGCCACAGTGCTGATACCTGTGGATTTTTCGCCTGACAGCCTGCGGGCGTGCAAGGCGGGATTTGAGATAGCGCGGAAACTGTCGCTTCATCCGGTATTGCTTCATGCTTATGTCACTCCATATTTCAATGGAAATATAGCTTATGGTGATTCTCTTTCGGGAGGTCTTTCCCCGATAGACGGTGGCGAAATGGAAGCTATAGAAGAGGAGATGGACATGCAAAAGGAGAGCAACAGGATGATGTCGGCTTTTCGTAAAAAACTTGACGCGGCATTGCAAGATGCCGGACTCGGGGATATAGATTATTCTGTCAATGTAAGTGAAGGCATTCCTGAAGAGGTGATTCTTGAGTATTGCAGGCTGACGCCTCCCGGACTTGTGGTGATGTCGACAAGAGGGGTGGACAAAAAAGGGGAGCAATTGATAGGGAGCGTCACCGCCGAGGTGCTTGATTCATGCAGGGTCCCGGTATTCACGATTCCGGATAATTTCAATTTCACTTCTGTAGATTCATTGAAAAAACTGGTTTATTTCTGTAATCTTGACCAACAGGATATCCTTTCTGTCGACTCTCTGATGCGTATGCTTGAATACCCGGATGTGGATGTCACGTTGATTCCGGTGAATGAAAGGGCAGGAGACGGCATAAAGGACAAAGTAAATATTTTGTGTGAATACTTCAACAAGAATTATCCTATGGCACGGTTCACGACAGAAGTTTTTCCGGCAAAGACATTCAGGGAAGATTTTGAAAATTATGACCGTCAGGCGGGCATTCAGCTTTTGATAGTTCCGAATAAGAAGAAGAATGTATTCAGCCGCCTGTTCAATCCCGGAATCGCCCACAAGCTGCTTTTCGAACGCGACACACCGTTGCTGGCTTTGCCGGTATGACGGTATTGTCGCCTCATGTAACAACTTTATGATTTTTCCTAAAGAATTTGAATCAAAGGTAGGATTCGCTCAATTGCGACAGATCCTGACCGAAAAATGCGAGACACGCCTCGGAAAGGAAGAGGCGATAAATATGACATTTTCCTCTGTCTTTGAAGATATAAGACGGAGACTTTTATGCGTTTCGGAGATGCTGACGTTGCTTTCTTCCGGAATGGACATGCCTGACGAGAGGGTTTATGATGTGGTGCCGTGGCTGTCGGAAATTAAGGCGGCGGGATCATTCATGTCTGCCGACAGACTTCAGAAATTGTCCGCCACCTTGCAGACCATGCATGGTGTCGGATCTTTTTTCGCGAAAAAGGAAGAAAACGGGCAGACCCGTTTCCCATATCTCGGAGATGAGTTTGCCGGTCTTCCCGTTTTTCCTGAGATAGTGCGGGAGATTGAGCGTTGTATCGGGAGGTTCGGAGAGGTGAAGGACAATGCCTCGCCCGGACTTTCAGAGGTCCGACGTGCCATGTCGGCGGCTTCCGGCTCTATGCAGAGGGCTATGCGCAGGGTGCTTGACCGCGCGGTGCAGGAAGGGGTAGTGGATAAGGATGCGAGCCCCTCATTGCGTGACGGCAGGATGGTGATACCTGTATCCGCCACAATGAAAAGAAGTATAAACGGTATTGTCCACGACCAGAGCGCCACAGGAAAAACTGTCTTCATAGAGCCTGCGGAAGTGGTCGAGGCAGGCAACCGTCTGCGAGAGCTGGAAATGGATGAACGGCGTGAGATCGCCATTATCCTTACAGGCATTACGGATATGGTGCGCCCTTATGTCGAAGAGATCGTGTCGGGATGTAAGATACTTGCGAGACTTGATTTCATAAAAGCGAAGGCAAGGTTTGCCGCTGAGACAGGAGCCGAGATGCCTAACCTTGAGAGGAAGCCGGAGATAGAATGGTATCATGCCGTCCATCCGGGGCTGATGCTCAATCTGAAGGCTCAGGGCAGGACGGCTGTGCCTCTTGACATAACCCTGGGGGGAGACAAGCGCATATTGATAATTTCAGGACCGAATGCGGGCGGAAAGTCTGTGTGCCTTAAAACTGTGGCGGTGGTCCAATATATGATGCAATGCGGAATGCTGCCTACATTGTATTCAAATTCGCATATGGGTATTTTCTCCGGCGTTTTTATTGACATAGGAGACGAGCAGTCGATCGAGAATGATCTCAGCACATATTCCTCCCATCTTGCGAATATGAAGTTTTTCCTCAACAGGTCAAATTCTTCCACATTGATTCTTGCCGACGAGATGGGATCCGGCACAGAACCGCAGATCGGAGGGGCTCTTGCCCAATCGATTCTCACGGATCTTGGCAAAACGGGATGCATGGGTGTGGTCACCACCCATTACCAGAATCTAAAGACGTTCGCAGAGTCAGAACCCGGATTCGTGAACGGCGCGATGCTCTACGACCGTCAGCATTTGCGGCCTACTTTTCAGCTGTCGATAGGAAATCCGGGCAGTTCGTTCGCATTGGAGATAGCACGCAATACCGGACTTCCGGGAGATGTGATAGAGAGGGCAAGGGAAATTGTCGGCAGTGATTATGTCAATATGGACAAGTATCTTCTCGACATACAGCGCGACCGCAGGTATTGGGCAAACAAGCGTCTTGGCATCAAGGAGAAAGAACACAAGCTGGATAAGCTTCTTGAGACGTATGAATCGGATTCTTCTGATCTGAAATCGCAAAGAGCCGCAATAATCCGGGCAGCCAAAGAGGAGGCGAAGGAGATTCTTGCCGGAGCCAACGCACGTATCGAACGTTCTATTCATGAGATAAGAAAGGCGGAGGCTGAGAAAGAACGTACAAGGCAGATACGTAAAGAACTTGAAGAATACAAACAGAGTCTCGAAGAGCAACATGATAAGGAAGTTCTTCCCGAAGTATTGAAACCGTTGCGTCACAAAAGTAAAAAAACGACGGTAGCGCAACATAATGTGGCTCAAAACACAAAGGTGGCGAAGGCTCTTTCTGCGGGCGATTACGTGAGAATGTCAAACGGGGGAGTGGTAGGGAAAATCTTAAGTATAAGCGGCAAAAAAGCGGAGGTTGCCTTCGGGGCTTTGCGCACGATTGTGGAACTTGACAAGCTTCAGGCTGCCCAGAAGCCAAAACCTGCGGCTACCTCCACCATATTGACAGTATCGTCTTCTACTTCTGATGAAAGCCGTGAACGGCAGCTGAAATTTAAAAATGAAATCGATGTGAGGGGAATGCGGGCTGACGAGGCATTGCAGGCTGTCACATATTTCCTTGATGACGCGGTCCAGTTTAACGCCGGTCGTCTAAGGATACTTCACGGCACGGGACACGGAATCCTGAAGACTCTGATCCGCCAGCAGCTGAAGGCGAATCCCAATGTATCCGGATTTCACGATGAGGATGTGCGGTTCGGCGGAGCGGGTATTACTGTGATCGATCTTTCCTGATCAAGTCATGCTTTCCAATAAAACCCATTCCGATTGTTATAGACCGCATCCAGAAAGTTTCTATAGATGACTTTCTGGATGCGGTTAAATTTTGGGATCTCTTATTTGCCGTGGTCATATTTATGATGAAGGATAAACAGCGCGGTGGCTCCGATAGCCGCGAATGGAAGTCCGACGATAGCCGGTGATGCCAGTCCCAGTCCGAGATGGATCGCCAGCCCCCCGACAGCGGCAGACATGGCGTTGGACACGTTGAACGCGATCTGTATTCCGGCGCCTCCGAGCATCTCACCCCCTTTGGCATATCTTACGATGAGAAATTGTAATGGACCGCCGATACCGAACAATCCGGCTGTGGCGAGGAAGGTAAGTATCAGCGAAGGTATTTTAAACGGAGCGAAGAAATACAACAGAGGCATTACCACAAGCATTGATGCGGCGAGTATGCCTGTGACAAGCGATACTCCGAACTTGTCGGCAAGCTTACCGGCATATGCGTTTCCCGCCACCATTCCGGCTCCGGCAAGCATCATCACCCATGTCATGACCGCCGGGGTAAAGTGAGTGACCTCTGTCATTATAGGATCGATATAGCTCAACCAGCAGTATACGCTTGCCTGTCCGAAGAAGACACCTGTGTATATAAGCCAGGGTGCGAGGTTGCCTAAAAATCTGAACTGCCCTTTTATATTGGTTTTGGGAAGAGGTTGAATCACCGGTACCCACAGATTTATGAATATAAACGCCATGAGTCCGATAAATGCCACACCTAAGAATACCATCCTCCAGTTAAGAAGGTTACTCACGAGGGTGGCAAACGGCACGCCGATAAGGTTTGCCACTGTCATTCCTCCGATCATGACGGCTACCGCCTGCGCTCCGGCTCCTTGTTTCGCCAGTCGGGTGCATACTATGGCTCCCGCGCCGAAATATGCACCGTGCGGAAGACCCGCGACAAAACGCGCGCAAAGCAGTGTGGCATAGTTGGGAGACAGGGCGGCTCCGATATTGCCTATGAAAATGACAGCGCTAAGAATAAGCATCAGTTTTTTCAGTGGAATGTTGCGCAGCAACAGAAGCAACGGCGATCCTATCGCCACACCAAGAGAATAAAGAGAAATAAGATTGCCTGCCTGTACAATGGATACATTTATGCCGGAAGCCACATTTCCCAATATACCCATCATCCCGAATTCAGCTATTCCAAGGGCAAAGGTGCCGATAGCCAGGGCAACAAGACTCCTTTTCATAAAAAAGCCGATAAGAAAATAACTTAAATAACATCAATATTTCAAAAATCGGCTGCAAAATTACAAAAACTTTGAATATCGAGAGACATTATTCTCGTTTTTTTATAGATTGACGGGCAGACGTCATTTCTGAAAAGGTGACTGACGTCTGCCTGTCAATAAAGAAAGGTTGTGGCGATTTCCATTGAGGCGCGTCAGTATCGTGATTGGCGTAACAATGCCTCGATATAATAATAGTCGGCGTAGTTCAGTGGTACGTCGATTTCGATATTTCCCGGGTGGTGTCCTGTGCTGTGGTCAAGAATGAAACCGTATTTCTCACCCGAGGGTATCCTATATGATTTGGTCAGACTGTCAATGATTTTATCGGCATGTTCGCGATAGATTGTCTTCCTGTTATCATCTGTAAGGTCGCTCAGCATATAAAGCCCGGAGGCTATGATAGCTGCCGATGACGCGTCGCGTGGACAATCGGGGTTATCCTGACCGGCGGTCAAATTCGTCACACGTGGATCTTTCATGTCCCAATACGGTATTTTATCCGAAGGCATATTCTTCCACGACAGAATGAAATCGGCGATTTTCTCACTCATTTCAAGATAGCGGCGGTCGCCCGTGTATTGATAACATTGGGCATATCCATAAAGTCCCCATGCCTGACCACGGCTCCAGAAAGAGTCGTCGGAATATCCTTGTGCCGTGCATTTCATTCTCACCTCTCCCGTTTCGGGGTCATAATCCACCACATGATAAGAAGAATTGTCGTCCCTGAAATGGTTCACAAGGGTGGTGTTGGCGTGTTCCACAGCTATTTTGTGATATATGGAATCTCCTGTCAACATTGTGGCTTGAAACAGCATTTCAAGATTCATCATATTGTCGATTATTACCGGAAATTTCCATACTTTCGCGTTATGGTCCCATGACCGGATCGATTTTACGGTAGGGTTGTAGCGGGTGATAAGGGTGGCGGCACTTTGAAGCACAACATCCTTGTAAGACTGTTCGCCGGTGATGGAGTAAGCCTTACCGAAACTGTCGTTCATCATAAACCCGAGGTCATGTGTGCCTTTGTGCCATTTTGCATCTTCTATCGGCCATGTCCAGCTTATAGCCGTCTGTCGGAGCTTCGGGAGGTTGGCATATTCATATGCTTGCCATAAAATGCCGGAGAAGAATCCCGAGCACCAGTCATATGCATTTACAAGGCTCAGGCTTCCGTCGTCATTTATTGTGCGTGGTATAACCCTTCTTTTGGAAGCGTTAGTCTTGTTTTTCCTTTCCTTGTTTGCGCATTCCACTGCAAATTTAAGTTGCGGCAATACATCGGTCATGGCGTCGTCTATTCCTCGCGCCTGAAAATAAGTCATGTTGAATGGGTCGGAATAATCCAGAACCCTGTTGGAGAAATACAAGTCTTTGTAATCTTTTCTCGAGGGGTTAAGGAGCCACGCCCTGTAAAGATCTTTCAGTACGTCCTGTTTCTTCCCGTCCATCCCGGAAATCTGTTGATAGTTCCAGTTGTCGGCATTTTTCCCGATATGACGGGCAAGAAAATCCAATCCTTTCTCTACGCTCCTTCCATCTTCCGACACGATATTGCCCATGTCGATACCGGCATTTGCCGCCATTTCCATTATGTCGAGCAGATGGGTGAGATTATATTGGGAATAACCGAATGAGAGGGTGCGGGTCAGTTCGTGCGGCTGGCTGCCGTCCGGCTCTATCTGTGTGAAAATCCTTTTTTCCGCAACTTCCTTAGCGATTTTATCCGCGACATCCCGTTTGCCGCTGTATAAGGCGAAAGCCATCGCTTGGGCATCATAGGCGGTGGAGTGATTGTTTGACTGGCGGCTTTCCTCAATCCCAGACGGAGAGGTGAGCATCCAGTCGGTCAGTTCTGCAAACCATTTTTTGAGGTTTTTTGATTTTTTTGAGGGGAATGCTTTCGAGCCTTCCAGGAGGCGCACGCCGTCAAGCATCCCGACAAAAGAATATGCGTCAATCACTCCGTAGCATCTTCCTTTTCCGTTGTTGTGTCCCGGGATCATCTGGGCATATTCCAGGTTCGGGTTCATGCGGGTATTCTTGTCGAGAAACCATACATCGATAAGTTGCGCGGCTTTTCCGGCATACTTTTCATCGCCGGTGAAATAATATGCGAGAGCAAGAGTCTTTATCCTGTCAGCAGTTTTGCCGAGACGGTCACGGTCGAGTTTATAGATCTCGGGATTTGTAACCCCGTCGCGATTGATATACGGCAGTCCGTCGGCTTTTTGAGGGTCTTGCCAGAAGTATCGTGCCTGACTCATATAATCGTGCCTGTCTCCGCTTGCAGGCACTGCCTCTTTGTCCATTACCGACATAGGCATACATTCGAGTAGCGAGTCAGCCACGCATACCAAATGTGACAAAGCTTTAGAATAAAAAGGTCGGTCGATGTTTTGTTTTACATTCTGCAGACGGGAGGTGTCTATCACCTGCGAGCTGCCGCACAAGAAAGATGCGGCAAGCCCGAGAGTCAATATATGTCGGTTCATATTTTTCTAAGTTTGATAGAGTTTAGCAATGTGTTTCCCTTGATGGGAGTGAAAGAAAGTATTAAAGTTCCGTTTTTTATAGACGCTGTATATTTCTTCCGCACAGCGAATTTGGAGCCACATATCCCCGCTGGCGAAAGATTCTCCTCAATGACGGTGTCATTCAGTGTTATATGGAAAGAAGAGGCATCTTCAGCGGCACCATTGTCTTTCCCGAGAAGATATGCTATGCCGCCCGAATCGCCTGACGGATCAGCGAATCCGAGTTCAAGTTCATAATCGCCGTCAGGAACGTCAAAACGGTAGCCTTCCAACCCTTGCGCTATGGACTGGAACAGCGGTCCGTCATCTGTCCCTTTTATCTCGACAGTTACATTCTTGCATTCCCCGCCGATTCTTCCCCAGCTCCCCGGGGTATACTCCCTGTCGGCAACCCATGTCAAGCCGCTCTCCGGTGAGGTATACGAGCAGTTCCCACCCACGTTGACGGCAAGTTCCACACCATCAATATTCCCTGATACGAGATGTAGAGGGACAGTCTCGACATCAATGTTGAAAGCGTCTATCGCGTTTCCTCCTTTCGCGATTATGCAGTTGCCTCCGCGTTGAAGGGGAAGGTTGAATACCACTGAATTGTTTTTTACGACGGAATCTCCGGCGCTCCTGCCGTTGACGAGAAGGCTGACTTTAGGAGTGTTGGCATAGATCTTCACAGGCATCATCACTGTCGACGAGTCGGATGCGACCGTCCTTACCTGCCAGTCTCGGGATGCGATGTATACGTAATCTATGTCGTCTCTCCATGCGGCTTTGAAATAGTGGTAGACATCCTTGGGAGTCCTGTCGTTGTAGAGCAATCCTTTGTTGTTTATCCTCGGCATTGACTCTTCGCGTTGCGCGGAACTGAAATCAATCAGGTTCCAGTAGGAGGCACCCGCTACAAATACGCTGTCTTCGATCACAGGAAGATAATGTTCGATATACTTTTGTTGATATTCTATGCTGAAATCAAAAGGTTTAGGGTCAAGAGAGTGTAGCCTTCTGTCAGACCCTGCGCCATATTCGCTGACAATGATAGGTTTGGATGGATTTTCCCTTTTTTCCGCAGAGAGAAATTTTTCAAATCCGGAAAGTTTCCCTCCGTACCATCCCGGATAGAGGTTCCATCCATTAACCATGGGAACGGCAGCAATGCCGGATGTGCGGTATCGGTCGCTGCCATGGAATGCCATTGTGGTCAGTCTGGTCGGATCCATGGCGCGGCATACAGACTCGAGGCGGTTTACAAGATTCTTCGTGCGTTCCATGGTAGCGGTTCCCTCATCGGTATCGTCACCGGGGACCTTAAGCAGGATCTCATTCATATATCCCCACATCACCACGGATGGGTGGTTATAATGTTGGGAAATCATCTCCCTGAGATTTATTTCCGCGTTTCTTGAATATGCTGGATCTTCCGGCACAAAATCGATTACCGGTATTTCCTCCCATACCAGCAGTCCGAGTCTGTCAGCCATCTCAAGTATCGCCTTATCCTGCGGATAATGGGAAATGCGGATGAAGTTCGCTCCCATATCTTTGGCTATCAGCATATCTCTGCGATGTGTCTCATCGCTGAGTGCAGGTCCTGCGGGAGCCATGTCCTGATGACGGCATATTCCCCTGAGTTTTATTGGAGATCCGTTGAGAATGAATCTGCCGAGAGAATCAAATCCGAAAGTACGGAATCCTGTGTCTGCCGTGCGCCTGTCGAGCAGTTCTCCTTTACGGTCGGTCAGAAGAGCCTCCACACGGTAAAGCACCGGAGAATCCGGTGACCACAGGGTGGGATTTAAAATATAATCGAACCGATGGGAGATATTTAATTGTGCGCCCGCGTCGGTCTTGATATTTTTATCAAAAGATCCGATCAGTTTTCCATGCGGATCATACAGGTTTAATCTTATGGCAGCGTCCCGTCGGATTTTGTCGTCATTGGCAACCGTGAGGTCTACGTTGATCACTCCGAGTCCCATATCGAGAAGAGGGGTCACTTTGAGTCCGGAGGATGCGAAGGGCTGTAGCGCGAAATGGATCCGGGAATAATCTTCAAGCCATGCGTCCCGGTAAATGCCTCCGAAGAAAGTGAAGTCGCCGGAAACGGGAGGAATGTCATCACGGTCGTTGTCTACTGTGATTTCAATAATATTCGGTTCGGAGAATGAAAGATAGGGTGTGAGGTCATATACGGATTCCGTATATCCACCTTCGTGATGTCCCGCCGGGTTGCCGTTGACCGATACTTCCGAGCTTTTGGAAGCCCCTTCGAGGCGTAGATAGAATCGGCGGAGTGAATCGGCGGGGGAGAGGGAGATGGATCGGCGGTAAAAAGATTTCCCCTTGCGGTATTCTTTATCACGATAAGCGTCTGTGTTCCATGAATGCGGAAGGTTTACAGGTTTCCACTCGTCGGCGGGAGTCTGCCGGAAAAGCCAACCGTCATTTATCGAGACAGAGCGGGAAAGAGCCAATAAGACATTCACGACACACAGGGAGAACAGAATCAGACGTTTCATAATAAAAAAGTGCAAGGGGAAATAAGGTTATTCAATTGTGAATTTTACTTTAGAGCGGATGTCGGCGGAAGAGGCTCCTACAAGTGCTTCAAATTCGCCGGGTTCGCACACCCACTTGTGGTTGTCGGCATCGAAGAAACTCAATGATGATCCGTCGATTTCAAAAGTCACGTTTTTGGTCTCGCCAGGAGCGAGAGATACTTTGGAGAACCCCTTAAGTTCTTTCACGGGACGGTCTACCGAGCATTTGGGATCGGAAACATACAGCTCCACAATCTCGCGTCCGGCACGTTTCCCGGAATTGGTCACGGGGACAGACACGATGAATTTGTCTTTTTCGGTTCCTTTGGACTTGTCGATTGTGGCATTGCCATATTTGAATGTGGTATAGCTGAGTCCATGTCCGAAGGGGAAAGTGGGTTTCAACTTGTTTTTGTCAATAAAGCGGTATCCCACATATATCCCTTCGTTGTAAGGCATGTCAAAGATATCGTTGCCGAATTTATCTTTGGCGGGAGTGCCGGGATATTCCCCGAGTTTATGGGCGCCGCACTGCGAGAGGTCGACATAATAGGTATAGGGGAGTTTTCCGCTGGGGTTTACGTCACCGCTGAGCACATCCGCGATGGCATTTCCGGTTTCATTGCCAAGATACCATGCCTGAAGAATAGCCGGAACCTTATTCACCCACGGCATAGCCACTCCGGTGCCGCTGATATTTACAACCACGATGTTTTTATTTGCCTTCGTGAGAGCCTCGATCAGTTCGTTCTGCCCGTAGGGGAGATCCATGGAAAGGCGGTCGGAATCCTCAGCATCGTTGTGGTTAGCTTTGTTCAGACCTCCGAAAAATAGGACTATGTCAGCGTCTTTTGCAGCATTGACGGCATCTCTTGTTAGTTCTTCCACCGTGCGGAAGTCACGGAGATCCTGATTGGTTTTTACGCCGTTGTATTCGCCGAGTGTGTCGCCCACATAACCGCGTTCGTAGACGATTTCAAAATCATTTCCGAAACGTTTTTTCAATCCTTCAAGAGGGGTGATTTCATACGCCGCTTTCAGAGAAGAGCTACCGCCGCCGACAGTCATCATCTTGATGGCATTCTCACCGATGACAGCAATTTTCTTCCCTTTTGAAGGGTCGAGAGGAAGAATATCGCCTTGGTTCTTAAGTAGTACGATACCTTCGCCGCCGATCTTCCGGCAAGCCGCCTTATGTTCGTCGCTTACCATAGATCCCCAGGGGCGGTTGCGGTTCATGGTCGTACGGAATGTGAGACGCAACACTCTTCTCACCTTGTCGTTAAGCTCGTCTTCGGAATACTTTCCTGATTTGATCCCTTCGAGATATGGATTGGCGAGCCAGTAATTATCGTAAGCATTCGAGACTCCGTTTGTAAGCCCGTTGGTCCAGCTTCCAAATTCCATGTCGAGCCCTCCGGTCACGGCAGTACCGGTGTCGTGTACGGCTCCCCAGTCTGATATTACAGCGCCGTCCCAGTTCCATTCACCTTTAAGGATATCGTTCATGAGGATAGGATTGTAGCTTGCATGTTCGCCACGGAAAAGGTTGTAGCCACCCATAAAGCTCCATGCGCCTCCGTCGATAGCAGCCGCCTTGAATGCGGGAAGGTAAATTTCATACAAGGTTCGGTCATCCACGATAGGATTGGAAGTGTGGCGGTTGATTTCGTTGTTGTTGAGGGCGAAATGTTTTACACATACCGCCACCCCGTTGCTTTGCACTCCTTTTACATAATCAGTTGCCATCACTCCGGCAAGAAACGGGTCTTCACCCATATATTCAAAGTTTCTGCCGCACAGAGGTGTTCTGTAGATGTTGATGCCGGGACCGAGAAGGACGGCTTTGTTGCGGAATCGTGCCTCTTCACCTATGCTTTTCCCATACAGAGACGCCATTTCCGGATCCCAAGTGGCGGCGAGACAGGTGAGTGATGGGAATGCCGTGCAGGAGTCGTTGGTCCATCCTGCCTGTTCCCATTCGTCCCACAATACTTCCGGACGTACCCCCATGGGACCGTCGGTGCACCATAGTTCAGGTATGCCGAGCCGTGGAACGCCGGGGGCGCTGAATTTTGACTGGGCGTGGATGATGTTGATCTTTTCCTTCAAAGTCATCCTTGACAGTGCGTCTTCAACCCTTTCTTCAAGGGGTTTGCTGTCGTCAAGATAGACTGGCGCCGATGCGGAGATAGAGCCGGCTCCGCAAAGAGCTAACGATGAAATTAAAACTGTGAAAAGTTTCATGATACCATTATTGAGTTAGTAGAGATTTCTGCAAAGTTAAACAAATTTCGCGGAAAATAAACTTTCATTTCTCCTTTTCTGCCGTGATGCACTTTATTTTCCCGCCGAGATATTTGATAAAACCGGCGGCAAGCCGGAATGACTGTACCGCCGGTCAAAACCTGCTGAAATCTGTTTTTACCTGTTGATTCTTTACCTGTTTGTAGTTTTTATAATTTTATCATGTCGATAGTTCCGTTTGTAACACCTCCGGTGAGGTCGATCGTTATACGATATGTGGCTCCTTCCTCAAGGTTGATTCCGGGAGCGAGTTCGAAATTCCCAGGAAGAGAGATTAAAGCTGAAGCATTTTCAGTCAGAGTCAATGTGTTGTCTCCGGAAAATTCACCGCCCCAGCCATCCTGCATAAAGAACTTGAAACTGAGATAGTCAGTGCGGAAACGCACGCCTGTCCATGAGCCTTGTTCCGGTCCGGCTTCTCCTGTGAACTGATAGATGCCGGGGGCTATCTGTGCAACACAGTATGCCGCTCCGGGATCCCATCCAAACTGAGAGTTCATACTTGGGGATCCTACTCCCCAGCCCATCATCCAGATCGCGCCGCCGTTGTCGAATGTAGCCTCTTCGCCATTCCACATCATAATCGCGGAGATTGTTTTTGCCGATTTGTTGATCTTTATTTTATAGTCTCCGTCAACCACATTGATTTTGAAATCGTTTGAATCCTCGTCAAATGTGAAGTAGTCGGGGTCGGCGTAATATTCGTCAAGACCGGTCAGCCCTGTTATGCCGAGCGTGTCACCTTGTCTGAATGTCACCGTGCCTTCGTAGGAACTGTTGTCGGATGTGGAAAGTTTTATTCCTCCCACAGTGACAGGTTTCTCTTCAAATTCCTGTTCGCCGGTATCAACCACGGAAAGCACACCGGCTGAGTTTCCTGCCGAAAGATCTACTGTGAACACATAGACATGATTGGGCTCAAGGTTCTTGCCATCCGCAAGATAGAGATTGCCGTTGTCATGACCGTCACTGCCAGTTCCTACTTTTACAATGTCGCTTGTAGAGGTCAGAGCGTCTCCTCCGAATTCACCTCCCCATCCCATTTGATGGAAGAATTTGAAGTTGATGCCGTCTGTAGAAACGGTCTGTCCGCCGACAAGGGTGATCTGATATTTCCTGTCGCCTATTGGAGCCATGCACAGGGCGTTTTCCGTAGTCCATCCGACTTCATTGGAGCCGACGGATGGTTTGCCCACATTGGTGCCGATCACCCAGACAGCCCCGCTGCCGTCTTCATTCAATGTCGCCGGATCATTTCCGTTGAGGAGGTAGACACGGAAATATTGCATCTGCATGTCGGCGATTATGCGGTATGAACCGGATGCCGGCAGGAATGTCAACGCCCCGTCATCTTCCTTTTTAAAGAAGTCCGGATCTATCCACCAGTCTGAATAGTTGGGGAAGCCGGAAGGAGTGATAGTCTGCCCGGTGGTGAGTTTAATGTCGGCATGAGCGTGAGTGTCGTCTATAGATTCAAACTGGATGTCATTGAACATGAGTTTTGTAAAAGGACTTCCCTCGAACGTATAGGTATTGAAAGACACAGTATATTTTCCCGGATTGGCATTTGAGAAAGGTATCGGAGCTTCCGCGCCGACCGTGATGGCATTGCTTACATATCCGAAAGTGAGCTCGTTGCCGTTTTCTCCCAGTTTCGGAGTCTTTATAAATCCCTTCAATTCCTGAGGCAGACGCTCTGTGAATGAATATACGTACCTCTCTTGTTTTTCCATCGTATATTCCGTGCCGTCTTCAGCCACGAACGTCAGTGAGGGATAGTCAGGATGTGTCACCATCACTTCATATTCGAGTTCTGTCTTTGTGAAATTGATATTCTGGAGTGAGAGCACAAGTGTCGCGCGACCGTCAGGGATGTTGGCGAGATATGGCACGTATATGGCTCCTTCATAATCTTTCCCGTTGTCTTTGGTGCGTATCACGTCTTCGCTGACCAACTCTTCCCCGAAATATAGCCGGGCGCGAAGTGTGGACAATGGAACTTCAGCGTCTGAGGCATTGATCGTAAATCTGAGACTGTCGCCGAAGCAGGCGGTTCCCAGTTCGGTTTTTACCCCCATCTGAGGATTGCCGACTTTCCAGTCTTCATCATTACACGATGTCAGTGTTGCAACTGCCGCAAGGGTCAATAATGCATATTTTGTCGTTCTCATGAGTTTTTTGCTTGAATGTTATCAGTTCCAGGCGTATGATACCGCAGACTTTGAGGGTACTGTTGTTGAGAAATGGTGTTCCCCGTCTTCCACAGTCACGGTTATAGCCATTGAATTGTTGTTGCTCATCACAAGGGCATAAGAGCCGTCAGTGTTCTTGAACGCTGAGTAGGTGAGTCCGTTTGTAGTGAATCCTTTTGTGCCTATCCTTACGGCGTCCGGTTTTACCACGCTGCTCATATGGGCGATGATGTAGTAATGTGAGTTTCTTGTCAGGGTTGTGTAATCCTTGTTGATGTCTACTGCCCCGAAACATGTGGAGCAGCCTCCTGGACGATACGGACCACGGTCTTCGTCAAGCATAAGGTTCCATACGATCACACCTTTGCACCATCTGTTGACTGTGCCGAGCGCCACTTGTTCCATGTCGTCAAGAAGCCTTGCGCCAAGATCTCTTCCGTTGTTCCAGGTGCCGATTGAAGTCTCCGTGAACACAAGGTCCATACCCGGCGCGGCATTGTGTACAGACACGAGTTCTTCCTTGTCACCGCCGTAATTGTGGTATGCCGCGCCGTCAAGATACTCGGCAGCTTCCTCGTCAGCATAGATGTTGACCGGATACCCTTTCTGAGATTCGATGTTGTCGTAGTTGTAATTGTGGTCGAAAGCATACACTTTGACATCGAGGCCGGCATTTTTAAGGGCAGGACCGAGACCGTTCTTTACGAAATCACGTTCCTCTTCCCAGCTCATGTAGCATGATGCGGAGTTGCCACGGTTCAGAGGTTCGTTCTGTGGGGTTACGGAGAAGATCTCTATTCCGTTCTGTTTGAAAGCCTGCACCCATTTCACGAAATAAGTGCCGTAGTCCTGATAGTATTTAGGGTTTAGTTGACCGGATGTCCAGCTGTCGAAAGGCTCCAGAGATTCAAGATCCTTGACCTTCATCCATTTCGGCGGGGTCCATGGAGTACCCATGATCTTGAGCGAGGGATTGACGGCGAGAATTTCCTTCAGTACTGGTATCACATATTTTGTTTCTTCCTCCGTAAGGGCGAAATTTTCGATCCCTTCTTTGTCGCAGCATGTATATTCGCTCAGGGAGAAGTCGGAGCATCCTATGGCGATTCTTACATAGCTGAAACCGTAACCGTTGATTGGATCGAATGTCACTTCAAGGAAAGCCCTGCGGTCTTCAGGTTTCATCTGAAGGAGGTTGTAGCATGTGGAGCCGGTCACCGCGACACCGAACCCGTCCATGGTCTGATACTCCTCTTCGGGCATAAGGGTGATGCATGTGGGCGACATGTTGTCCTTTTTGCTGAAGGGCAGCCATGATTCCGTAAGGTCTTTCGACCGGTTTGTGGTTGTCGTGATCATCCTGACGTCGGAGCCTGAGGCAGGTTCCGGTTCCGCCGAAGGTTGGGGACCTATTTTCACACTGTTGTCGCAGGAACACATTCCGAGTGATCCGAGAGATATTATTGAAGCGAATAGGATTTTATAATTGTTCATGATTTTGGTCTTTATGTCGGGGCGTCATACGGTAGGATGCGCCCCGAGGTCATTGGGTATTTTTTATTTATCTCAATATCCGGGATTCTGGACAAGATTGTCGTTTGCGTCAAGTACTGACTGCGGAATCGGGAGACGGTAGGAATTGGCAGTGAACGGGGTCTTTTGGGCGTGTCGTCCGCTGTCTTTGGCAAACACGGCGTTCATCACTTCCTCGACCTTGTCAAGACGCACGAGGTCAAACCAGCGTTCACCCTCGAACGCGAGTTCGAGACGTCGTTCTTTTAGATAGGCATCGAGAAGAGTTTCTCGGTTCGCACGGGCTGACTGAGGAAGTTTGTTGAGTCCCGCACGTTCGCGTATCCTGTCGATTATATCAGCTGCGGCATTCAGATTTTGAGATTCTCCCATTATATAAGCCTCCGCCTTCAGCAGAAGGATATCGGCATAACGGTATTTGATATTTGAAGTATACGCCGAGCGGCATTTATACATGAATGCGTAATTGTCGGAAGGGTAGTAGTTGCTCCATCCGCATTCATAAAACACGATGCTCTCGTTTTTGCGTATCTTGTCTCCTTCCGCGTCAAAAGCGTTGATGAGGTCTCTGGATGGAGTCACCCATTTCGCCCATGTGAAAGAATAATCCCAGTCTTCGAGGGTTCTTCCGTACATCCATGACTCCCAGTTGCCTGATCCGGAGGGGTAGTGCACTTCAAGGATAGCTTCTTTCGTGTTCAGTTCAAGAGGCATTGCTGTGAAACCGTCTTTTACCGCGCCGTCCACTCCATAGAGATGAGTGAAGTCGTCGATGATGTCGTATCCTGAAGCTGCCAGCTCGTCAGCATATTGAATCACCTTGTTATAGTCGCGGAGCGGTTTCTCCGCATACACCTTGCAAAGGAGCGCTTTCGCCACATCTTTTGTAAATACGGTCTTGTCTCCGGTGGACGAAGGGGCATATCTCACTGCCTCGAGAAGGTCTTCCTCGATCGCCTGATAAGCCTCGAGTTCTGTGTTCTGTGCCGGGAAATAAGCGGAATATGAATCTTCGATATTGTCAGCCGTGATGTTTCCCGCTACGGTCTTGATGACAGGTATGTCTCCCCACATCCTCACCATGTCGAACCATATCATGGCACGATATATCTGAGCCTGTGCGCGGTATGAATTGATTTCGTTTTCCGACAGGCTGCCGTCAGCCACTTTGTCGATGTTCACAATCATTTTTGTGGCATATGCCGCATCGGTCATGAAACGGTCCCAGTCGCGCGCCACCACGGAGTTGGATCCTTCTATGGAGTTGTCTTCGTAGGGCTGGACTTCCGCACCGGTGGTACCGGCATAGGCATTGTCGGAATGACACTCCGCGATGAGCAGTTTGTCGAGATGCCAGTGTTCCTGGCGTCCGCGCAGTTTGCCGTCATACATTGTTGTAAGATAGCTTTCCACCGCTGCACGGTTTGGAAATACGATCTCTTCCTGATCCTCGGTCACACCTTCGGTCACATCGGAATAGTCTGAAACAGGATCATATTGTGTCGAGCACGCTCCTAACAGGCATGCGGCTGCGATCAATCCGGGAATATATAGTTTTTTCATTTGAATGTCGTTTTTAAGGGTCTGAGAGAATTAGAATGTCACGTTAAGTCCGAACACGTAGCTTCTGCATTGGGGATATGTGCCCCAGTCGATACCCTGTACCGCGCCGCTGTTCCCCCATTGGTTCACTTCAGGGTCAAAACCTTTGTATCTGGTGAAAGTATACACGTTTGAGGCGGTGAAATAGGGTTGTATCTTGGAGATGCCGATTTTTTCCATCCATTCTCCCGTGATATTGTAAGACAAAGAGATGTCTTTGATACGCAGATAGCTGCCGTCTTCTATGAAGTATGTGGAGTTCTTCATATCATATCCGGCTTTCGGCACGTCTGTGATCTGTCCGGGGATTCTCCATCGGTTAAGCACTCTCGTCGTTTGGTTTTTTCCGTCATACATACCCTCTGTTTCCATACGGGACGCGTTGAATATGTCGTTTCCGTAAGATCCTTGAAGGAATATGCTGAGATTGAATCCTTTCCAGGAAAATGAGTTGGTCATGCCGTAGGTGAAATCAGGGTTCGGATCGCCGATGTAGGTACGGTCGGAAGAGGAAACACGTCCGTCGCCATTGAGGTCGCGGTACATGAGCTCACCGGTCTCGGGATCAACACCGTCGCTGATATATCCATAGAATCCGCCGAGCGGACGTCCGGGTTCATTTCGTACCACGTTTTCATTGACATATTCGGATGTCTTTGCATCTGTATATATCTTCTGGAGTGAGAGTTTTGTGAGTTTGTTGCGGTTGAACGACATGTTGAACTCAGTGTCCCACGAAAATTCACCCTGGAAATTGTGTGAGGTTATCGAGAACTCGAAACCTTTGTTCACCATCTCTCCTTCGTTTCTTTGTATCGTGCTTGCGGCGGCGGCTCCGGCAGGCAATGATACCCACATGAGCATGTCAGATGTTTTCTTGTAATAATAGTCGGCGGCAAGGTTTATGCGGCTGTTGAGCACGGAGAAATCTACGCCGATTCCCCATTGGGTCGTGGTTTCCCATGTGAGGTCGGTGGTGCGGAGGTTTGCCTGTGTGATAGTGGGCACCGCATTTTCCTTACCCTCTTCATACCAGGGGATTCTGTTGATGTTGTAACGCTGGAGATACGCGTAGTCGCCGATTCCGCCCTGGTTGCCGGTCTTGCCCCAGCCACCGCGCAGTTTGAGATCGCTGACCCATGCCACATCTTCCATAAAAGACTCCTGATTGATTCTCCATGCCGCTGAAACAGAAGGGAACGCCTTCCATCTGTGGTCGGGATGGAGTTTTGACGAACCGTCATATCGGATATTGGCGGTGACGAGATAGCGGGAGTCATAATTGTATGCCACTCTTCCGAGATAAGACATTATCCCCCATTCGGAAGCCGCCGAGCCGGCGCCGTTCAGTCCGATCATGTTTGCGGCGTTGAGGGTCTGTATTTTATCATCACGATAGTGTGATCCGCTGATATAGCTGTTGCGATAATCGGAATCGGTCCATGAAGATCCCGCCATGATATCTATGGCATGTTTGCCAAACTCGCGTTTCCAGTTCAGGATATTGTCCCAGGTGAGGACGGTGTTCTGGTTACGGTTGTCGCTCCCTTCACCGTATTGTTCGCGTCCGCGTGTGGTGGACACGGGGTCAAGGAAAGTGGTGTTCAGTGCGTTTCTGCGGTCAAGCGTGAATTTGCTTTGGAAGGTAAGACCGGGCATAAACGTGAAAAACAGTTCTCCTGATGCGAGAAGTCTGTTTTCTCTGTTGCGGTTATATTTCTGTCTGGCTATGTTTTCGATGGGGTGTTGCAGGTTTACACCATAGAAATTGTTGTAATATTGTTCAGGATTCGCAGGATCCCAGACGGGGGCGTAGGTAGGGGTGTTGATCGTTGACAGAATCACGCCGCCGCGGCTTGCGCCGGTGCCCATCGCGCCGCCCCCGTTTGAGGAATAGTCAGAGTAAGAGACATTGGTTTTAACAGTCAGCCATTTATAGAGCTCGCTTTCCACATTCATACGGAAATTGTAGCGTTGGTAGAATGAGGCTTTGATTATGCCGCCGTCGCGCTGGTATCCGCCTGAGAAATAATACTTAAGTTTTTCTGTGGCTTGTGAAATGCTCACATTATAGTTTTGGGAAGAACCTGTCCTGAAGGTCTCGTCCTGCCAGTCAGTCATGTCGGAAAGCCCGTCCGGTACAGCCACGAGTCCTATCTCGTCTTGAAGATCCTTATATTGCTGATAGTTCAACACATCGATTTTCTTTACAATCTCTGTGAAGCCCCCTTGCACGTTGAGTGTGACCTGAGCTTTCCCTTGTGATGCGTGTTTTGTTGTGATGAGGATCACGCCGTTTGCACCGCGAGAGCCGTAGATTGCAGCGGCAGAGGCATCCTTTAGAATCTGCATGCTTTCGATGTCGTTTGGCGACAGGAAGCTCAGATTGTCTACCGGCACACCGTCAACCACGTATAGGGGGTCGTTCGATCCGTTCATTGAAGTGGTGCCCCGCACACGGATGGTCATGCTTCCTCCGGGGGCACCGTTGGGAGATGACACCGCGATTCCTGCAGCCTTACCTTGCAATGCCTGTGCCGCCGAGATAATGGGACGGTTGTCGATATCTTTTTCTCCGATTGTCGATACCGCAGTTGTGAGGTCTTTGCGTTTCACCGCACCGTATCCGATCACCACCACTTCTTCAAGATTCTCGCTGTCATCCTCGAGAACGACTTTCATGCCTTGCGCGGCTTTCATTTCCCGTGAGATACATCCCACGTATGAGAATACGAGAGTGGAGCCTTCAGGAACAGAAAGTGAGAAATTTCCGTCGATGTCGGTGGAGGTTCCGATTTTTGGATTCCCTTTTACTCCGACTGTGACGCCGATTAGAGGCTCGTCTGTTTTGTCAGTCACGGTTCCCGAAGCTGTTATGTCGGCGGCAGACGCTGACATCCGGCAGGTCAGGAACATGACTAAAAATAGAGCCAATGATAGAAGATTTGACTTCGTTTTCATGTCTGTTGGTTTTATGAGTTTTATGGTTTCTTGCTTCTTTTGCAGGATTCGGCATAGGTTGCGAATGTTCAATCCAGAGTATGTGGATATAGCAAAATCCGGTGATGCAAAATTAGGCTGATAAAGCCATATCTGTATCACCGGGTAAATAGATAAAGTAAATGGGTCTAAAATGTAAAATTGTGTGCTATAGTATATTGATATTGCGTATGGAGGCTAAGAAAGTAAATGTGGTTTTCATGGGAAGCAAGTTGTCATGCAAATGAATCGCTCCTTTTCAGGAAGGGCGTTCCATGAATTTCCCGAGAGTCCTTACGGTTTCCGCGAATTTTTCCTTCGGAATGATGGCTTTGTTGCGCACCTTGAACCGGTTGTTGTATACCGTCTGCGGAGAGCAATGCAGGAAGTCCGCGATCTTCACGCTGTCGGTGATTCCGAGTCTTACGAGGGCATAAATTCTGAGTTCGGTGTTGAGTAGCTCACCATCTTTCGGTATGATCCTCTTGTCTTCTTGCAGGAGAGAGTTGAAATCTTTTACGAAGTCCGGATATATATGTAGGAAAATAGTGTCAAAACTGTGATAGAAATCTTTCAGTTCCTCTTTTGTGAAATCATGGCTCGAGGTAGCCTGTTCGATCTCTTTAAATTTCCTTGTGACAGCTTTCACATGAATGCTCTTTCTGAAATCTTCAAGTTTACGGATATAATTGGAGCAGATAGTGAATACATATCCGATATATTCCTCCTTGACATAATTCGCCTCGTTGAGTTCATCGTTTTTTGTCTGCAGGTCATTGTTAAGATCTTTAAGTTTGGCATTGGCTTCCGCGAGTTGCCGCTGGGCTTCGGAGAGTTCCGACAGGTTTTTGCTGAGCGATTTGTTTGCCTCGTCAAGGTTTGTCCGTTGCTTTTTGAGGCGCCTGTTCTGCACTATAATAATTGTCACCGTGGCGAACAGTATCACGGCAAGCAGGCACACGACAACAAGAAACAGACGTATCCTCTGCTCCTGTTTCTTGTTTCTTTCCTGATATGCGAGATTGATGGAGCCTATGGTTTTCGTGATACTCAGTATGCGCACCCTGTTGGGGAAAGACCGTGCCTGGTCGAGACTATAATTGATATAGGAATAAGCATGGTCGATATCATTTTCGGCGAACAATATTTTGGCAAGATCTTCCATCGATGCTATTTCCGCGTTTGCCGTCTTCACATCCACAATCGAAGAGAGTGCCATATATTTTTTTGAATTCTCTTTATCCCCCTTCCATTCATACAGCTTGGAGAGCATGTAGGCTTCTTTCGCGTCACGACGTGTATTGAGTCCTGATTCGGCAAGCCTCTTTTCAAGGGAGGGGATGAGAGAGTCGTCGGTTTTGTCAGTGCCAAGCACGTCCCACCCTTTATACCACAGATAATCCGGATGGTCGGGGGTGAGTGTAGCCATTATGGAATCCTTGTAGGCACGTTCCTTGATATAATACCGGTTGCCGTCGCCTCCGGCGTAATTCCCGAGATGACTGTAAAGATAGATCATTTCACCGAAATATTCTGTCAGGAGGTCATCGGGAAGAGACTCGCGGTTTATCCGGCTCATTATCTGAGAGGCTTCGCTTAGAAGCCCTGTCCCTGTCAAAAGATTTGATTTGCTGAGCAGGGTTCTGGCTTTCCATTCGCTGTTGCCGTTTCTATTGGCGATGTCAAGGTTGAGGTCGATATACTTCAATGCTGAGTCGGCGCGGAAAGTCGCATATTCTTCTGCGAGCAAACCATTGGAAAGAAATCTGTCGAAGTCGGATGACGCATGTTTCTTTTTTTCCATTATCTCACCTATCTTCAATAATTTCTGACGTTGGAAATCTTTCTGTCGGGTGAGTAGTGAATCAAGGATATGTATGTAGTCAGAGGCATCTCCCTTTAGATCTTGGGCGACAACGATTGAACGGAAGAGTGTTGTTAGCAGCAGGAGCAGCAGGAGTTTTTTCAAAATCATCTCAATTGATTGGTATTTTGGAAATAAGGAATTTGGACAGTTTCAATTTTTGACAAATTTAATTCAAAAAAAACATTCAACCAAATAAAAATGGTATCACCGGATAAATCGTAATCTGAGTTAGCGTTGTAAGCGGCTTGCATACTGTTTTTTTGAAAATGACGTTAGTTGTGTATGGTCAGAAGATTACTGAGAAATATATCTGTCGTAATATTGTGCGCCGCCACCATATGTTGCGGACGTGTGCAGAAGGAACGTGATGCCGGGGAGGTAGCGACGGCGCGGGTGGATTATGCGGCGTTGCATTATTGGGACAGCTATGATTTCTCTTCTTGCGGATCAAGCCATGATTCCTTGGTTATGGAGAATGCGTTTTCCGTCTACGTGTCCTTGTTGGCGGAAACGGAGACGTCACACAGGGAAGCGGCAGTTGATTCGCTTCTTGTGAGGGTTGAACGCTATAAAGAGGGATATGAATTGATAAATGATATGGCGTGGCGGTATCTCGACGATCCAAATTCTCCATTCAGAGATGAAGATACGTTTATAATATTTCTGAGACATGCCGTACAGTCACAGGTTTTGCCTGAGGAGGCACGCATGCGAGCGAGATACAGGCTTGATCAGGCGATGATGAATCGTCCCGGTATGGCGGCGGCAGGATTCCCTCTGACCACCAGGGAAGGAGTGCGCATGGATTTTAGAGACGTGATCATGGGGGATACTACGCTTGTGATGTTTTATGATCCCGATTGTGACCAATGCAAGAAAATCTCCGGAGAATTGTCGCGTACTCCTTTGCCGGCGACGCTGAAGATTGTTGGGGTGGATGTAGCCGGCGACCGGTTGTTTTGGGAAAAGACAAAATGGAACTTTCCGGCAGACTGGGTTGTATGTTTTGCCGAGATATCACTTGAAGATGAGGAAATTTATCACTTCATGGCATTGCCCACATTTTATATGTATGATAAGGAAGGATGCATAATATTGAAGGATCCGTCTCCATCGCGGTTGTTTGAATGATGAAGTAATGTTGTGTATAGTAGTAATTTATAATTGAAAATGGAACCTTTATTGAAAATTTTGATAAAATAATATGTTAAAAAATTTGCATAAGAAATGCTGATTGCTTAAATTTGTGACCGAAACCACGCTGATGTGCCGCGATTGAAATCGGCACGGATGGGTGGGTTCAGGACATATTGGAAAGGCGTTTACACGCGCTTGTTTTTTGACGCATCTGAATCTCGCAAATTCAATCATCCTGTCAAAAAAACAATGCAACGGTAGATGCCCATGGGTATGTTATATTCCTTCTGCTGTTTTTCGGTTTACGGAAAACAGTAGAACTATATAATAGTATCGGCGTGGGTTTCTTCGTTGCTCGTTCTGACAGGATAGGCAATGCGAGAGCCTGATGCGCCGGACGAGCAACGGGTACAGACTCCCACGTTTTTCTATTTTTACACCTGACTAACCATGTCGGTAGCATCCGGCAGACGCATGAGAGGAGTCCATAGTCGCATAAAATGCGTTGCATCTATGGATAACGATATTGTCACTATCTGAAATTGACTCGTCGACAGGCTTGCTTAATTTATTTTACAGAGCTGACTTCATTTTCATAGAGCAAAAAAAAGTCTGACATTCCTTCTTCCGAGAAGGGTGTGTAAGACTTGTCATATCATTACATTGAAAAACTGAAACTAATACTTTTTAATTTATCTAATTATGTTTATGCGAAAATCTTATTTGCTCTATGCAATGGGCGCAGGACTTGCATTCGGAGCGTGCAGTTCAGAAGAGACACTTCCTCAGGAAGGAAATGTAGTGGAGAAATCCACATCGTTCTATGTGAACGTTTCGATCACCACTAATTCCGACATGGGAACACGTGCGGGGAGCGAGGACTATAACGGAACCGGCAATCCTGACTTCGAGAAAGGTGAGGCATCGGAATCTGTTGTGAACACGGTATATTTCGTGTTTTACGATGAAGCCGGTGTAGTGGTCGGACAGCCCGTGCTTGTTCCTGTGGATGCATTTGATAATGTGACTTCCGATTCAGATGGCGAAAACGTTTTGCGTAGTTACACCTCTATCGTTCAGGTGGATGTGAACAGAGGTGAATCGCTTCCTTCTCAGGTCATGTGCTACGTGAATCCTGTGTCGCAAGAAGGTCTTGCCAATTCTCTCCAGAACGTGGAGACTGTCACACGAGAAGAGTTCCAAGGAGAGAAAAATGGTTTCTCCATGTCCAACTCTGTCTATTATGCCACAAACGAGTCCGGTCAGACACTTACGCGTGCGGTCAACATAGAGAAGGAGCAGTTGTTTAAATCAATGGAAGAAGCTGAAAGTGCTGTGGCGGAAAATGAAAACGCAGCACGTGTAGTGATAAATGTGGAGCGTTATGCTGCGAAAGTTAATTTTGAGTTCGCAAAAGATGATGTTGTCAGTGATTATGTGCCTGCCAACACAGACGTCACACTTACTTTCGTTCCTGAGAAATGGGATGTCAACGCTACCGACAGGACTACATTCGTGACCAAGGCGTTCCGTAGTGACGGCGGTCTTGGAAGCCCCGCCGGAAGCAACATGACTTATGGCGAGGTAAATGCCGAGATTGCCCGCAACGATAATTGGAATTGGAACTCATATCTATATAGCAGAAGTTACTGGGGATTCTCACCATCTTATTATTCAGTAAACTTCCCGTCTATCGCTTATGATGTGATGAATAATGAGGATAAATTCTATTCTCTGGATTATCTCACGTTTGATGACATAATCGGGAAAGGCAAGGTTCCGTCTTCCACCGCTACCCATGTATATGCGAAAGAGACAACAGTGTCACATCGTGGATTGACAAGCTCGAATCCTGCTGCCGCAATCGCATCCGCTGTGCTCGCAGGTCATTATGTAGTTTCGCTCAACGGTACAGAAGTGAAAGATTCTGAAGGTAAAGACTTGACATTCTATACAATGGGCGTTGATGAGAAAGGTGTTGCACAGGTATTCTTCAACGCGGCTCTTGAAGACGGGAATATTGTTTCTGAAGTGACCGGCGCTCCCACGATGATTGAGTATATGGTCAACAAGGAGACGGTGCTTCTCGTGCGTAACAATGCTGACAATACCTACGAACCGCTTTCAAGCAACAATCTCGCCCGCGTGTTCGACGCTTTGGAGATCGTGCGTCCCTCAGATGCTGTATACGACAAGCTCGGCAGCCATTCCGCTTCCCGCACAGTTACTCTTCAGATCGGTGACCTCTCGAAAGTGGAAGCCGGCTACACATTGTGTATCAATGTCGGAAACGGTGCCCAGGAGATTTTCAATGGCACTGCTTCCGTTCCTGAAGGTCAGATCGCTTTGGTAGATGCCAACGCTACATTGGCGAGGGCTACTCAATGGGCAAACAGATATAACGAGGGTAGAGCCTTCTTCAACATTCCTATCCGCCACCTCGGATGGTATGCAGGGACCAATCCAAATAAAGACGCGTCAAATTCATCAATTGATTATTCCAAGGCAAGGGTGGGAGACTTCGGACTTGTCCGCAACCATGTCTACAATATCAATGTCAATTCGATCACAGGTCTCGGCACTGCCGTGTCGGAACCGGAAGAACCGATCGTACCCCCTGTGGAGACTCAGGATTACTTCGTGGCATACCGTCTGAACATACTCAACTGGGCTATCGTGCCAGTGCAGGATGTAGATCTTTGATAAAGAAGTGATTTGCCAGATTATATCTTGCCTGAGACATTGATCGGGCGCACACTCTCTCCGATCCTCCCTCCGTAAAGGCTATGGGGGGCTGATACCTCCCCATAGTCACCAATAAAATAGAATTAGCATGATACGTCAAATTATTCGTTCAGTCACAGCAGGAGCCTTATATGCCGCCGCCGGCATATGGCTGGCAGGATGCGGCATGGTCAATGATGATCTCCAGCCGTGTACTGTCTCATACAATATGAAGTTTGTGTATGATTACAATATGCTATATGCGGATGCCTTCCCATCGTCAAATGTCCCAGTCTATGTGTGGGGGTTCGATGCAGACGGCAATCTTGCATGGAGCGGCAGCGATACGCATGAGGCTCTTTCCAAGAGCGGGTTCTCCATGCCGATTGATATAGAACCCGGCACATATGAGTTTGTGGCATGGTGCGGTCTGGTGCAGGATGACCCGTTCCGGCTCGCGACATATATCCCGGCATCCAAAGAGGAGCTGGAGGTAACGCTGACTACCATGAAGGGAAGTGACGGAATCTCTTATTCCGACACGGATCTTCCCCCGCTTTATCATGGATATATAGAACCGACAGAATTTATTTCCAATCCGGTGGGGAATGTCAGACAGGATGTGACCATGCACCTTATGAAGGATACGAAGACTGTAAGGGTGATGCTTCAGCATCTTGACGGTTCCCCGATAGAGCAGCGTGATTTCTCGACAGTCATCATGGACAACAACAGCCACCTTGCATGGAACAATGATGTGCTTCCGGCTTCTGAATTTGAATACCGTCCGTGGTTTGTGAATTACGGTCAGGTTGTCATGCCTGGCTCGCGCGGCTCGAGGGCGACGACGTCTGTAGCCACGTTGCTTTTCGAACTCACCACCTCCCGCCTGATGGCTGATCATGATGCGGTGCTTGCGATCCACAGGAACTGGGATGACCGCGATGTAGTCAGAATACCGCTTATCGACTATCTGTTGCTTGTGAAAGGGCATTACAACGAAAGAATGTCTGACCAGGAGTATCTTGACAGGATGGATGAGTTCAACATAGTGTTCTTTATTGACCGTAACAGCAACTGGTATACCGCGTCCGGCATACTTATCAACAACTGGACCGTGGTGCCTCCGCAAAATGAGGGAATCTAAAGAGATGAGAGATGGAAACCAGATTAAAAGATAATGGAGAGGGTCGGTGCCGGGGTCGCCTCATGTCAAAGTTATCCGCTATAGCCGTGGTGTCTGCGGTTGCGGGGATCCTCTCAGGGGGATGCGGACTTGTGAATGATCCGGAGCCGGATAAGATTTATCCCGATGCTCCCGCCGTCTACCGTATCGGACTGGAGGTGTCGGTGCCTGACAATTCCGGGAAACGTGCCACACGCGCCACATATGGCGGGACTGACGGAGGAGGTCATGAACAGGTGGAGTCATATTTCCCTGACATGTATGAATGCGCGTTGAATCCCGGTGACGTGGCTGTCTATATTTTCGCGAGGAGAGGATCCGGGAATTACAGTCTGATATATGACAGCTCGAACGACGAAGGATTCAGGATCATCGGATCGCCGCTGACGGGGTACAGTGTGTTGTCGACAATACCGTTTGAGAACTATCGGCTTGATCTTGCGGGACTGTCGCAGACATCTACCGTAGATCTGCGTCTTGTGGCGCTCGCCAACCGGCATACTGAGCTTTCGGGCGGCGCCGGCGGGGAGTATCCATATGTGAAAGTCGGAACTGGCTATGACGAGGCGATGACTCAGATCTCTGATAATCTTCCTGAGTTTACATTGCCAAGCGGATGGAATCCCGGGAACACGGTCGCAGGTGAACCGCGCTACATACCTATGTTCGGTCAGGCGGAATGTACTGTTAACGCATTGGAATTTTATCATTCGGAATCATGGCAGACTGTTTCCATGGAAGATGTCATGATGCTTCGTTCGTTGGCAAAGATAGAGATCAACGACAATATCGACAACCGTGAAGCCACGGAAGACCGTTATCCGAGGATAGAGTCCGCGACCCTTGATTACAAGTACAGCACGGGGAAACTTCTTCCGTATAATTTTTCCGGCTATACCAACGGCTCTCAGGTTGAGAAAGTCAATCTCGGATCAGCCGGTGACCGTGAGACCAGAATCATGACGTTGATCACAGGCACATATTACGGAGATGGAGCCGAAGCCGGGAAACGGGTGAGATTCTTTAGAGGTTATTGTCCGGAGCAGATGATAGAACGCGACGGATTGCCGGAAGTGAATATCACTATAAAGCCTGCGGCATCATCTTCTGAAGACGAATATTCGCATTATACGGTTCCTCTCTACGGGTATAACGGCGGTGAGTTCAGCTGGGGTACGAATAATCAGCTTCTAAGAAACCATATATATAGAATCAATGTGAACAGCGTGGGCACTCCGGCAGACATCACTGTGCAGGTGATGCCATGGGAATCCGAAGAGATTACCTGGGATTATACAGACAATCCGGGATTTGCGGACGGTGGTCAGATACAGTGGGTTGCCGGAACTTACAACAGTATCGACATGTCAACGGCAAGACTGATTGTAAATCCTGTCACCGATGGCGCCGCCGTATGTTCTTTCCATATGATTCAGCCGCAGGGAGCCACTTGGCGCGCCTATCTGATAGACACGGAGGGTGAGACCCAGGGAGCGTTCCATTTCGTGGATGAGGAGGGCAACAAGGTAGATGTGCCGCAGGGAAACGTGGGAGAGGAGGCGGTATTGCGGATATTGCCGTCACAGACCGCCCAGACTTTTACTAACGCGGCACGTCTTCAGATTCTGGTCACCACTGCCGACGGAACCCGAACGATCATAGCCGATGTGCTGAACGGACAGTATGGCGACAACACGTATTTCACCATCGTTCAGAACGGTACGGGTAATTAATAATCTAACGCTGACATGACAAAATCATGAAACTTGACAAAATAATATATAGCCTTATCGCTTTCTCCGGGATCTTTTTTGCCGGAGGATGTGTTGACGAGACCGATATTCCGGGCTCCGGAGACAGTGTGCGCGACGGATATATAAACGTTACCCTGCGCAGCTCCCGTCTCACGCGTGCCACGGAAGACGGGATCGATACATTCAATGAGAATCTGATTGAGTCTGCTGTATTGCTGCTTTATCCCGATGACGGCACCGCAGGCTCAGAAGAGACCTATGCACCGACATTGAGCCAGAAGTTTGACGGACTTGACGCGAAATCGTCAGCGACATTGCATGTTGTGCTGTCGGAATCTGTAAAAAAGCGTCTTTTCGGCAATGACGGCACGAAAAAGTGCAGGGCGTATGTCTTTGCCAATTTGCCTGAAGATGTGACCGGAGCTATCACTTCATCTACCACGGTCTCAGAAATAAAGCGCATGACCGTGACTTCTCCTTTTGAGATGTCGTCCGCACCCGCCTCATTTGTAATGGACGGCACAGGAGAAGTAAGTCTTGCATCTGACGGTAAAAGCGCCGATGGCAACGTGGAGTTGCAGAGGGCGGCGTCAAAGATCACGCTCTCCATAAGGGTGCCGCAGGAGATCGCTGTCGGAGAAGGGGATGATGCCACTGTATGGTATTCCCGGCGGGACAATATGACGGCGGCTGTCATGAACGGTGTAAAAGTGTCAGCTGTGGTGCCGTCGAATCATGAAAACACTGACAGTGACTATTATTCCATGCCGATACAGCAAGGTCAGCAATCAGGACCGAGGAGCCTTGTGTTGAAAGATGGCGCCTCTCAGAATGACGACTCCGGATTTCCATACGTGGTAAATGTGCCTTTTTATACATATCCCAACACTTGGGAGGAAAGTGCCGGAGAGACACACCGGACGTTTATCACTCTCATGGTGCCATGGAGGGAAGGGACGGACGGCAGTTTCAGGACAAGTTATTATCAGGTGCCTATCAACCGTGAAACATCGATAGCAAGGAACGTGGCGTATAATGTGAATCTTAACGTAGGTGTGTTGGGAAGTTTTGTGCCCGACGAGCCTTTCGAGTTGACAGATTGCAGCTATACGGCGGTTAACTGGAGTGAGGAACGGATAGATGTGAATATATCCGATTACCGTTATCTTGTGGTTGACACAGAGTATTATGTCATCAACAATGAGCCGTCGGTCTCTATTCCGGTTTATACTTCGCATCCTTCAAGGGTAAGTAACGTCACTGCCACTTATTACCGTTATAACGTCACTTCCCAGGGGAACGAGACTCCGGTAGAAATCACTCAGGCTGTGAACGAGGCGACAGGTGCGTTCACCGGAGGTGCGTCCGGAACGGGTTGGGGCGCGACACAAATTCCATCAAATAATGGAAAAACCATCTGGCAATGTGAGTTGGGCGCCCGTCAGAATCAAAACAATGTCACGCTTGAATTGACTCATGATATGATCCAGTGGGAACCGCATAGCACTGAGACAGGTTGGGGAACCACATACTATCCGGCGATCAGTCAGTCTCAGCTACCGACATCAACAATAAGCCTATTCACCCCGACAGACAATGCCGAATACTCACGTTATGAATTTGAGATTAAAATCGAGCATACCGATAATCCAAATTATAGCCAGACCATAAAAGTCGTGCAGTATCCTGCAATGTATATCGAAGCTATTCAGAATAATCCGGTAGAAGGCTCATCCGCGACCGAAGGTAACATGTATGTAAACAGAAATCAGAATCGAGGTGACTATTCATGGATAAGAGCTACGGGATTAAATGGAAGCAATGTAAATCCTAATCAGTATATTCTGACAACAACTGTTTTGACATCAAATGATTATATTCTTGGCGATCCCAGAAGTAAAGATTATACTAATCTTGGAATATCAGGAGAGACTACTTCTACAAATGAAAGGAATTTGAATTCGAACTGGTTCAGAACAGATGATATGGATGGTGTATCAAGAATTTTGAAATATTACTATCCGACAGATGATGATTCTGCAATGAAAAATTATTTAGCTCCCAAGTTGCGTATAGCGTCCTCTTATGGGGTATCCCAAACAATGTCATATACTGCTGCACAACGTAGATGCGCAGGGTATCAGGAAATGATGGCTCCGGCGGGCAGATGGAGAATTCCGACAGTGGCAGAAATAGAATATATGATATATTTGTCTAATGAGGGTTATATCCCGGCATTATTTGGTTCAGGATCTACATATTGGAGTGCGCAAGGAGGTGTAACCGCAACTTTATCGGCAGATGGAAAGTTGCCGGATCCATCCGGTTTTAGTGGTAATAATTATGTGCGGTGTGTATACGACGAATGGTATTGGGAGGGAGACACGATCCCGGGAACCGGATCAGGGCTTCCGTATCAGAAGACTTATTCATTTACTTGGGGTGACAGGGAAATTGACTTTTCCACCACGCAGACACGCTCCACTGATGGAAAAGGTGGTGCCAAAACCGCTGCAAGCCTTATAGATAGAATCAGAAACAATTAATGGGATATTATATGAACTTGAAATTTATCAAAAATATAACGCTGTTTGTCTCTTTGGCGATTTCAGGGGCTTGTTCGCAGAATGATATCCCTGACAGTCCGGCAGGGGGAGCGACGGAAGATGGAAACTCCTTTGTGGTAGAGGCTTCGCTTAATGTCTCCGGAATAAGGATGACAGGAACCAGGGCTATGGGACAGACTCCGGATTACGCGTCTCTAAAACTTTATGCCGTAGAGTTTGAGTGTGCCAATGCCGACAATCCCGCAGAGAATGTGATTTCGAACATCTACGATAGCGGAGATGAGATCACGGAGGAAACCTATAACAATGCTGATCTTGTGACCTTCAAAATCCGTTTGAACAAAACGGAATCTCCACGGGTGATCCATCTGATAGCGTTGCCGGCGACTTCAGATCTTGAAATCGGATATGGCACCGAGGCTTACGTTATTCCTCAGCTTACTACATCCGGCGGCTCCGACGCATATTGGAAAAGGATTGTTTTCCCTCAGGGCTACGGTATTCAGAACGAGGATGTCTGGGAGACGTTGCCGGAAGTGAATGACAAATTTACAAGAGTGCCGATGCTGCGAAATTTCGCGCAGGTGTCTGTGGAGAATAACGCCACTTCGTTTGAGCTTACGGGATTCGCGTTGATCAACGTGCCGGATATGGGTTCGGTAGCCCCGTGGAATTATTCGGAGGGAGTGTTCGCCGGATTTCTGGATGCGTCAGGGAGTATGAAAACATATCAGGAAATTTCCGGGAAAGATGGAAAGGGATATGCCGGCTTCCTTCCTGCCGGCAGTAGCCTCACAGATCTGAGCCCGGAGGGGATGACATACGATCTGACTCCCAAATTCCTGTATGAACGCCCTTTCCCTCAGAATAACCTTGACCGTACGTATGTGATAGTGAGGGGAAGATATGGTAATGACAGTGCCGACACCTATTATAAGGTCGATCTCGGCAATCTTGACAGCGATAGCGGCATATTCAATTATTACGATTTGTTGCGCAATTTCGATTATCATGTCACAATAAATTCGGTGGGGACAAGCGGTTATCCCGATCCGGCGCAGGCGGCTTCCGGAGTGGTCTACAATAATTTCTCATTTGATGTTGACACAAGGAGTCTGACCAACATATCCAACGGGAGCGAAATCCTATTTGTCAATTTCACTTCGGCTGTCATCACCCAAGATTCACAGACCGATATAGAATTCAAGTATCGCTACAGGGATGTCGGCGCTTCCACAGGTTCCAACAACGGAGAAATCTCCTTGATCGGTCTTGAAAACGGAGATGTGATAGAGTCAGTCACGACTGATACTCAGGATGATGCCGCCGGATGGAGAACGGTCAGGATCAAGACATATGCGCCGTCAAATGAAATGAAGACGCAGGAGTTTGTAATAGTCGATCCCCGGACAGGACTTGGCAGGACGATCACCCTGATTCTCAGGAATCCATGGCAACTGCTGAATCCGGAGGAATTTGCCGGAAGGTATACCTCGACATATCCAGATGCCGAAAATCAGGAGTTGCGCAGAGGGAAAGCCGGCTATTCTCAGGGACGTTATCTCACTGTTTTTTTCAATCTTCCTGACGAATTGCCGGAAGCGATGTTCCCGTTGACGTTTACGGTTGAGTCGGACAGACAGGACATTGAGAATGACCCTGTGGGTAACCTTCTTGTGACGAGCGGCGAATCAATGTTTGTGGAAGGAGCCACCAGGATCCAGTATGAAAAGACTGTTACCTGGAGACAATATAATGATGAGAAAACTACGGAAGAACCCAATAATACGATAGTTTTTGAAAACGGTCGGACTATCCATAGAGTGCGTTGCCGCTTTCTGACAATCACTTCCATTCCTTCCGGAACTCTTACCACCAATGTCAGGATACGGAATCCATATTTCAACGACATTACGGTATCGTTTGAACGGGTGTATGATATAAATTTCCCGGAAGTAGAATAATTATTAAAATAACAGCAACAGCATATGAATAAATTGACAAAGATATTGGCTGCGTCCGCGCTTTCCGGGATATGGGCAATTCCGGCGCAGGCGCAGGAGCTGGGGATAAAAACCAATCTGCTGTACGACGCGACGGCGTCGCCGAGTCTCGGTTTTGAGGTCGGTGTCGCATCGAAATGGACAATCGATGTGAGCGGAAGTCTTAACGGTTGGGATGTAGGCGGTCATAAGTGGAAACACTGGGAAGTGCAGCCTGAGGCGAGATACTGGTTCTGCGAACGCTTCCAAGGTAATTTCCTGGCAGTCCATGCCATAGGAGGGCAGTTCAATATCGGAAATATCGGAGGGCTCAAAGATTTTCTCGGCACGGAATTTTCCCGATTGAAAGACCATCGCGTTCAGGGCTGGGGTGTAGGAGCGGGAATCGCTTACGGGCATACATGGGCGCTCGCAAAACATTGGAATATCGAGGCGGAGATAGGTTTCGGATGGATATATACCCGTTTTGACGAATATCCCTGTTCCGTATGCGGCAACAAGGAGAAAGAGAATGCCGTCCATAATTATGTGGGACCGACCAAGGCGGCTCTAAATCTGGTTTACATCTTTTAAGATTCCCTTAAAATGAACAGTATGACAAAATACATATTAGCTGTCGGGATGCTTTCTGCAGCAGTGCCGGCGTCAGCATCGTCACCGCGATACAATCCGGCGGATATAAAGATAGAAGGTCTTGAGGTGATTAAGGATGGAAGCCGTGTGCTTGTGAATTGCGACATAGATGCTTCCGCATTGAAACTCAAGTCGAACCAGGATGTGACAATCACGCCTCTGTTGACTTCCAGGTCAGACTCCCTGTTTTTGTCTCCCCTGACCATAGCAGGGCGCAACAGGTATATTTTCCATGAACGCCGTAACGATCTGTCGCCGGATTCCCGGGGGATGTATCACAACGGCAAGGACGCATCATCAATAAGATATGCGGCATCCGCCGCATACGACGGATGGATGAATGACTCCGGTCTCTCCTTTATCCTTGACTGGGCGGGATGCTGCAACGCTCCCGAGATGTCTGAGCGTATGGATTATGCCGGTCTTGATATGGGGGAAACATCGGTCAATGATCTTCTGGTTTTTGTAGAGCCGGAGGGTAGCGGGGCAAAAACACGTCATGTGGACGGCAGGGCGTTCATAGACTTTCCTGTCAACAAGACTGTCATCAATGCCGACTATCGCAACAATGCTGTGGAACTTGCGAAAATAGTACGGACGATCGATAATGTCAGAAGTGACGAAGATGTCACCATAACGTCAATTACGATAAAAGGTTTCGCATCTCCTGAAGGTCCGTATGCCAATAATGAGCGACTCGCCAAAGGGCGTACCGAAGCGTTGACGGAATATGTGCATGATCTCTATAAGTTTCCTGAAACGGTCAGGTTTTCATCAGAATGGGAAGCTGAAGACTGGGATGGTCTCCGTTCTTATCTTGAGAAATCGGAAGTGCATGGAAAATCAGGAATTATCGACATTATCGACAGCGATCTTCTTCCGGATGAAAAAGAGGCTAAGATCCGTTCCACTTATCCTGAGGAATACTCCCGTCTGTTGACGAATGTTTTTCCGGGTCTGCGGCATTCTGATTATGTAATAGAATATACTGTAAAAGAGTATACCGACGCTGAAGAAATCATAGATGTCATGAGGAAGGATCCCTCAAAACTAAGTCTGTCGGAGTTCTATTTCGCGGCGCAGTCGGCAGAACCGGGAAGTGAGCTTTTCAACGAGATATTCGAGACAGCCGCCCGGCTGCATCCTACAGACGAGATGGCTAATCTCAATGCCGCCAACGCGTCATTGTCAAGGGGAGATGCAGTCGCAGCATCGAAATATCTTGAAAAAGCGGGCTCTTCAGATGAAGCCATATATGCGGGTGCGATTGTGTCGGTGATGAACGATGACTTTGAATCGGCTCGGGCATCGCTTGAAAAAATCCATAGTTATCCGGCTGCAAAAGAATTGCTGGATAGACTCGAGGATCTTAAAAGAGCGCGGCAGGGATACGTAAAAGTAATCAGGCGATGAAACTTGCGCTATATCAACGGTCTGTAGGCACATGGTTGACAATACGCATGGAATATCAGTAACTCCACTGTAGCGATATGAATGAAATATACGTTAAGATCAATCAAATCATATAAAAGATCAATCAAATCATATAAAACAAGCAGTATTATTTATTAAAAAGGAGATTGTTGTGAAACAATCTCCTTTTTCGATTTGGTTCTGGATTTGTGTCAGTGGGTTAGGGAAGCCGGAAGTTCGGGCATGGCTCCAGCCTGTGTGCAGACGAATGCTGATGTCTCTACGGCACGGTTGTGTGCTTTCTTGACACTTTTCCCTTTGAGGATGCTGGAAATGAAAGCGGCAGTGAATGAATCCCCCGCCCCTACGGTGTCTTCCACCTTTACCACCGGGGTAGGCTGGAACGATACGTTGCCCGGTGTGAATACGTAGCTGCCGTTGACCCCGCATGTGAGAATCAGCATCTTGAGATTGTACTTGCCGAGAAGGATCCAGCATTTGTCCTGAAGATCGATTCCGGGATAGCCGAAAAGGCGGCTGATAGTGACGAGTTCCTCGTCATTTATCTTGAGGATATTGCATCTTTCCATCGACTCGCAGATAGTTTCTTTTGTGAAGAACCCCTGACGGAGATTGATGTCAAAAATTATGAGCGGATCGTTTTCTTCGGGAATTGCGTCGATAAACCGTGTGATTGTTTCGCGCGACACGATATTTCTCTGAGCGAGAGATCCGAAGCACACGGCTTTTGTCTCCTTGGCGAGATTTTCAAGAGCCGGAGTGAAAGGGATGTTGTCCCACGCCACATTCTCTTTGATATCATATTGGGGGATGCCTGCCTGATCGATCTCCACCTGAACCGTGCCGGTAGGGTAGGGCACGGTGTCGATGAGCATGTTGAGTCCTTTGGAATTGAAATTGTCAAGGATTTCCTTTCCGAGAGCGTCGTCGCCTACCGCGCTCACCACGCAACTGCGTAGACCGAACTGAGAGACATGGTATGCGAAATTAGCTGGTGCGCCACCTATTTTCTTACCATCCGGAAGAACGTCCCAAAGGGCTTCTCCCATTCCTACTATATATTTGTCTGACATATATGTTGAATTTTGAATTTTAAAAAGTGGGTTTTGGGTTTTGATGTGCTCACTTTGTTCGCACTACACTCAAGAAAAGCTCATGCATTATGAATTATGCATTATGCATTATGCATTGATAAAGCCTAAACTTTCCTGATTCTTGAGATAAAATATACGAGATAAACAACCGGAATGCACATGACGGCTACGGCACCGGTCTGATTTCCGATGAAATCGCTTGCATATCCCATTGCGAGAGGGAATACCGTGCCTCCGAAGAGCCCCATGATCATAAGTCCGGAGACTTCGTTTTTCTCTTTCGGTGATGCGAGAAGCGCCTGAGAAAATATTATGGAGAAAATGTTGGAGTTGCCGAATCCTACAAGCGCGATGCCGGTATAGATAATTTCAAGAGACTGAGCCGAGAACAGTATCACTACTGCCGCGAGCATCATCAACGCGCTGATGGCGAAGAAGACGCGGGGAGAGACGTATCGCAGAATGAACGCGCCGAGGAAGCAGCCTATAGTGCGGAAAATGAAGTATAGACCGGTGGCGAAACTTGCTTCTTCGAGGGGAAGGGCAAGACGCTCCATGATAATTTTCGGGGCGATAGTGTTGGTGCCCACGTCAATTCCGACATGACACATGATGCCGAGGAAGCACAGCAGGATGAATGGAGTGCCGAGAAGCTTTACGCATTCCTTTATTCCGGAAGCCTTGTCAGGTCTCTCTTCCTCGATGGGTGTAGCCGCGAGGGCGGAGATCGAAAGGAAGCTGACGATAGCATATATAACGAACAGGGCTCTCCATCCAAGTCCGAATGTCGGGAGGTAGGTTGTGGCTGCCCATGCAGCGATCACGGGAGCGAGGAATGAGGCGATCGCCTTTACAAACTGACCGAAAGTCAGGGTGGATGCAAGTTTGTCTCCGCTTATGAGATTCGTCACGAGAGGGTTGAGCGAGGTCTGCATGATGGCGTTGCCGATTCCGAGGAGGGAGAACGATACAAGCATGGTGTAATATCCGTCGCCGGTGATAGGGATGATAAGAGACAATGTAGTCACCACGAGGCTGACGAGCACGGTCTTCTTACGTCCGATCCTGTTCATCAGGATTCCGGTAGGAACCGAAAAGAGGAGAAACCAGAAGAATACGAGCGAAGGGAAGAGGTTTGCCTGAGAGTCGGAAAGACCGAGATCTTTCTGGACATAATTGGATGCGGTTCCCACAAGGTCAACGAAGCCCATCGCAAAGAAACAGAGCATCACAGGCACTATCTGGAGAAGCGTGTTGCGCTTGGATTGCATGATTGTAGCTGACATTTCCATATGTAGATTGAGTGTCAAAAATTTCAGATGTTGATTGAATATACTTTCAAAGATTCTATTCTTGCATTGCCGCTTTCAGTCTTTATGGATAGAGAGCTGTAAGGCTCGTGAGGGAATACAAGATTGGTCATTACGAACTTTCCGTCATTGCCGAAGAGCTCGATGCTTGAACGGTCGATAAATATCCTGAGGTTTACTTTCCCGTTCTGTTCGAAAGTGGGGGAGACAGTCACTGCGGGGAAGTTTTCACTGAAATCCACCACACCGCTCTCCCTGCGGTCGAAATCCATCGTATGTTTTTGAGGGTCATAAGTCATTACGACTTTGTCTCCGGATTTGTTTGCAAGAGTCATGATCACGGAAGTGGCGTTTTTTGAATCGAAAGAAGCGGTGATTTCGCAGATGCCGCCATTGGCGGAGGGGAGGGATACCGACATGCCTTTCTTGCCTACCGATTTCCCGGATAGGGAAGCCACGGTTTTCCCTCTCATTTTCTCCAGTTCGGGCGATGGTACGGATGCCAGATAGATCTGTCCGTCGGGCTGTGTAAAGAGTTTCATTTCGCGGGGGAGAGTATTCGCGCTGCGGTACTGTGATGTCGGCACATCAGCAGCATATTGCCAGTTGCTCATCCATCCGATCACGGTACGGCGGTTGTCGGGAGCACCGCTCCAGCTCACGGTGGCGTAATGGTCTTTGCCGAAATCCATCCATTTGGTCGGGATGTTTCCATCAGCGTCGGTGTCGGCGGTGAATTTCTTGCCGTCGAACTCACCGACGAAATATTGTGTCGCGCTTCCTCCGAAAGGACCTCCGGGATTGAGATTGCAAAGGAGCACCCATTTTTGGCTGTCTGTGCCGTCGACAGGGAGTCTGAACAGATCAGGACATTCCCAGACACCGTCTTGAGCGCCGATACCTTTTCCGAAAGCGCTCTGGAGAGTCCAGTTCTTCAGATCGGGAGATGTGAAGAAAAGCATTTCATGGTCAAGGGCGTGGGCGAGCACAAGATTCCATTCCTTGGTATCTTCATTCCAGAACATGTTAGGGTCGCGTGCTTCTGTCTCAAGGGTAATTATAGGATTCCCCGGATATACAGAAAAAGTCTCTCCGTTGTCTGAGCTTGACGCGAGGCTCTGCATCTGGCTTGTGCCTGCAGAGGTATATAACGCGATAACTGCATCTTTCCCCATTCCGGCTGTATTTTCTTTGTCTATGACACAGCTTCCGCTGAATATGGATCCAAGTCCGTCAGGATATATGGCTAACGGATGGTGCTCCCAGTTTACAAGATCGGAAGAGGTGGAATGTCCCCACGTCATATTCTGCCATTTTGAGCCATAAGGGTTATGTTGATAGTAAAGATGCCATATCCCGTCTTTATAAAACATCCCGTTGGGGTCATTCATCCATCCGTACATTGGAGTGTGGTGATATCGCGGTCGGTATTTTGTCTCACGGTCAGTAGAGTCGAAAGTGTCCGAGAGATGTATCCCTTCCCAGCACACCGCGTCTTTCGCTTCCCGTATCGAACTTCTTCCATGAGGCGCGACGATATCAAGGATTACATTGTGTCCTTTATATTTTGATATGTCGAACGGGACGGTGTAATCAGTCTTTGACTGCGCGAGCCTTACATAAATGGTTTCGGCGATCTTGCCATCGACCAATACGTTGATGCGGGCGTCATCGATGCTTTCCTGTACAGGGAGGATAAGAAAATCACTGTCGCCTGTGACTCTTACAAGGGTGTTGTTCACTCCAAGATGATTCACTTCCACACCATCCGCAGCTAAGGCGGTGGATGGGATGATAAGAGAGGCGCCTGCCATGAGTGCGGCTGTGATTCGGTCAGTTATTTTTTTCATAAGTGGTTTAATTGATTTCTTAAAATTGATGAACCTTGAAAACATTCTTTTTACCATGCAGAGGCAGGAGGAGGACTCCATGCCGGAAAACTTATCAAAGGATGTCGGCTGATAGCCATGAGAAATTTTCACAATGCAAAACTACAATATAAAGGAAAGTCGCGATATAACAAATGATGCGTTATGTGTAAAAAATGTTGAATGTCATAATAAATTATAGGAATTACATTTTTTTTCATAGGATTATGCTTAATTTTGCGGGAAATAACTGCATATCATGAAAAAATTAATCGGCTTAATATTGACAGTCCTATCGCTTGCGGTCATAGTGTCATGTGGAACTGATAAAAAATACAGGATCGGAGTTTCCCAATGCAGTCAGGATGACTGGCGTGCGAAAATGAACGATGAGATCAACCGAGAGATCATGCTTCACGAAGATGCGGCGGTAGAGATACGCTCGGCGAATGACGACAGCCGCAAACAGATAGAGGATATAAGATATTTCGTGGATAATAAATTTGATATCCTCATAGTCTCTCCCAATGAGGCAGCCGCCCTCACGCCGGTGATAGAGGAGGTATATAGAAAAGGTGTTCCGGTGATAATATTCGACCGCAATATCAACTCTGATTCCTATACAGCGAGGATTGGTGTGGATGACAAAGGTCTGGGTAAATCCGCTGCCCATTATGCATTGCATCTTTTGGGAAAGGAACCCAAGGCTATCGAGATTTTCGGTCTCCCCGGATCCACCCCGGCTGAAGACCGCCATTCCGGATTTGTGAATGAATTTACATCCCGGGGAGGTATACTGCTGGCAAGCGAGGCGGGAAACTGGAACAAGGAAGATGCCATCCCCCTTGTCGATTCGCTTCTCAGGGTTTACAATGATGTGGATCTTATATTCGCCCATAATGACAGGATGGCTATAGGAGCGTCGGAAGTGGCTTCAAAAGCAGGAAGGAGAGACATAAAGATAATCGGTATAGACGCGGCTCCGGAAATCGGGATAAAGGCGGTGACGGACGGTGTGATAGATGCCACATTTCTTTATCCGACGGAAGGTCACAGGCTTATACAGACGGCATTGCATATATTAAAGGGTGAGCCTTATGAGAAGGAAACCTTGATTCCGGTATCGTCAGCCGTAGACAACACCAACGCCGATATCCTGTTGCTCCAGAATGAAACTCTCAATGCCGAGACCGGAAAAATGAAAGTCTTGAAGAGCCGTATCGACGACTATTGGGCGCAACATTCGTCGCAGACGTTTCTTTTTTATGCCAGCATCGTCATCCTCGTGCTGCTTAGCGGCTTCCTTTTCCTTCTGTTGCGTACGTTCTGGATGAACAAGCGTCATCAGGCTGTCCTTCTTGACCAAAACAGGCTGCTTGAGGCGGAGAGGGACAAGCAGAAAGAACTGAACCGGAAGCTGGAGGAAGCCACACAGTCCAAACTTATGTTTTTCACCAACGTAAGTCATGACCTGCGCACACCTTTGACATTGATATCAGAACCGGTGTCACAATTGGCTGATGCCCCCAATCTTACGTCGCAGCAACATGCCCTGATGAAAATAGCTGATAAAAACGTCAGGATACTTCACCGTCTGATCAACCAGATACTTGATTTCAGGAAATATGAGAACGGGTTGCTGAAACTTCATCTGACAGAGATAGATTTCAGCAAAGTTGTGGCGGACTGGATGGATTCTTTCAGGGAGATAGCCAGGAAAAGGGATATCCGATTCCATCTTGAGACACCCTCCGGAGGGGAACAGGTGAATATGGCAGTGGATGTAGAAAAGCTTGAACGTGTGTTTTTCAACATTGTCTCCAACGCTTTCAAATACACAAGAGACAACGGCGTGATCACGGTCTCCTATGCGTTGAGCGACAATAATCTCATATTGAAGGTAAGCGATACCGGCGAGGGTATAAGCGAACGTGATCTCGGAAATATATTTGACCGCTTTTTCCAGGTGGAACGCGTGCATCCCAAAGGCTCCGGCATAGGATTGTCGCTGGCAAAAGCTTTCGTCGAGCTTCACGGAGGCGAAATAAGTGTGGAAAGTGAAGTCAGCAAGGGTTCTGTGTTCACAGTGACGATACCCGTGATTCATGTGGCGGAAAAGGTAGAGAATGTCACAAAAAATATAGGAGCCGACACAGTGGAGTCGGAACTCGGTCAGATAGAGGGAGCCGCTGATTTTGATCAGAACAAACCTGTGCTTCTTGTGATAGACGATAATGAGGACATACGCCGGATGGTGGGTGAACTTATGGGTGACGACTACAATATAGTAACAGCCTCAAATGGTGCCGAAGGAATAAAAAGAGCCGCCAAGTATGTGCCGGATCTTATTATATGTGATGTCATGATGCCGGTCATGAACGGACTTGAATGTTGCCGAAGGATCAAGGAGGAGGTTTCCACTTCACACATACCGGTGCTGATGCTGACGGCATGTTCGATGGATGAGCAGCGTGCGCAGGGATATGAAAGCGGTGCGGACGGCTATCTCTCGAAGCCGTTCTCGTCTCAGGTTCTCAAATCGCGTTGCACCAACCTTATAAAAAACAGGATGCGCATAAAAGAGGTGTGGGGAAATCCTATGGTTGCCGCCGTGTCTGCGCCAAAGACAGAGAAGAATGACAAGAAGCAGGTATCAAAGTCTTTGGAGGTGGAGAATGCTTTTTATGCGAGGTTTCTTGAGATTTTTGATACGGAAATGGGTAATGCTGATGTGAGCGTCGACAGTCTCGCGTCTGAAATGGGTCTTGAGCGCACACAGTTTTACCGTAAGATAAAGGCACTTACCAACTATTCTCCGGTAGAGCTGATGCGTACGCTCCGTCTTAAGAAAGCGCGCACCCTTGTCACCGGGACAGACAAGACCATAAGCGAGATAGGCTATGAGGTAGGATTCTCCACTCCGGCGTATTTCACCAAATGTTACAGGGAGGCTTACGGAGAGACTCCTACGGAAACAAGGTCAAGACTCGGCGGAAGCTGACCGAAAACTGACCGTAAGCGAAATTTGCGCTCCATGGATTTCCATCATTTTATGACCGGATTCCATGGGGCGTTTTTTTGAGACCGTAACGTCAGATTTTAATTTTTTCAGCTTTCTTTTGCACGAAATTGATGTGCGATGATATAAATGTTGCGTAATTTATAAAAAAACGTGCTTGCAATGAATTTTGATAGTACAGACAACATGAATTATATATGCCGGATTCTCCAGATGTTAATTTTGCGGCAGAATTTTAACCAAAACTAACATAACATGAAAAAAGAAATCCTCAGCGCACTCATGATCCTTTTCACGGCGGTCATGATGCAGGCACAGGAGATCACTGTGCAGGGAAAGGTGATTTCGCGTGTGGACGACGAGCCGCTGATCGGCGCGTCTGTGATATGTGAAGTCACAAAGAAAGGGACGTCAACGGATATTGACGGAAGTTTTACACTGAAGGTGCCGGAAGGAGCGTTGTTGAAAATATCTTATGTGGGATATACCTCTGCCGAAGTCAAGGCGGCTCCCGAACTGACGGTATATCTTGACGAGGATGCCGGACTGCTCGACGAACTTGTGGTGGTCGGCTATCAGACGGTAAGGAAAGCGGATCTCACAGGTGCGGTGTCTGTGATGGACTTGAAAGATCCCCTCAGTGAAAATTCCGGAAATATCATGAGCTCCATGGCAGGGAGACTGCCCGGTGTGAATGTAGTTCCTGACGCCGCTCCAGGCGGGACCGGCTCTATCCGGGTGAGGGGTATGTCGACTGCAAACTCAAGCAACGACCCCCTTTATGTGATAGACGGTGTGCCTACCGACAATATCAATATAATAAACCCCGGAGATATAGAGACAATGCAGGTGCTCAAGGATGCGGCTTCCGCATCTATCTACGGATCACGTGCGGCAAACGGAGTGGTCATAATCACTACCAAGCATGGGAAAGGTGACAAAATGACGATAAACCTGAATTATGCACTGAGCGCCCAGACGGTGGCTAAACGCTATAAAATGTTGAATGCCGAACAATGGGGGCAGGCATATTGGATAGCGTCGCGCAATGCCGGAATGGAACCGTCGATCCCGCTTTATGGCAACGGAGACGTTCCCCATCTTGTGGAATATGTCAACGGCAATACAAATTTCCCGACAACCGACACCGACTGGCAGGATCAGGTCTATCAGACTGCATGGACCAACAATCTTACCGCCTCGGTATCAAACAATACGGAAAAGGGGGCAGTATTGTTCTCCATGAACTATATCAATCAGACCGGCAATATCATATCTTCATTCTATCGTAGGTATTCCGCACGTATAAATTCGCGGTATGATTTTGGCAAATATATCACGGTAGGAGAAAACCTTGTTATAGCGAATTGGAAAAACAGAGGTGTGGACGTGACCGGCGACCGAGGAATCCCGTTCACTGCCATGAGCCAGCATCCCGCACTCCCGGTACGTGGAGTCAACGGGGACTGGGCACGTCCTCTCGAACTTATTGGCTCGGATCTCGCCAATCCTGTGCAGCTCATAGACAACGCCCGCGACAATGACCTTTCAAACTGGAGGATACTCGGCAACGCATATCTTGAAGTGAAGCCGGTGGACGGTCTTGTGCTTAAGACAAATATAGGAATAGAGCACAGCCAGTATTTCAACAATATGCTCGGCCGCAGAGTAAATCCCGGGGATGTGAACAGTATGAGTTCAGTTTACGGTCAGGGAGACACCTGGACATGGACCAACACGGCAAACTACAATAAGACATTCTCCGACAGTCATCATCTCATGGCACTTATAGGTTCGGAGGCGATAGGATATACTTTCAAAGACCTTTCCGCATCACGTGAGGATTACATGTTTGAAGACACTGATTTCATGCAGATCGGCGCAGGATCAGGCACCCGCAACAACGGAGGCGGGAAAACCCAGTGGAGCGTCTTCTCTCTGTTCGGCAAGATCGATTATAATTATTCCGACCGTTATCTGGCATCTTTTACAATACGAAGAGATGAAAATTCCAGATTCGCGAAGGGTAACCGTTCGGGTGTGTTCCCGGCTTTCTCTCTGGCATGGCGTCCTTCCGCAGAATCTTTCTGGCGTGGCAACACGGTGCTTACAGACATTAAGGTGCGTTATTCATGGGGTCAGAACGGCAATGCCAACATTCCGCCGCTTTATCCATCCTATTCCACATATATCTACAACACCGGGAACGGCGCATATGATATCTCAGGAACAAATTCGCAGACCACACCGGGCATAACCCTCGCTTCTTCCGGCAATCCGGATCTCAAATGGGAGACCACAACCCAGAACAATATCGGTGTCGATCTTCAGTTTTTCAACGGGGCTGTGAATCTGACGGCAGATTATTATATCAAGAAGACCACCGATATGCTCACTATTCCGCCCGCGCTGGATGTGGCGGGAGAGAATGCCGCTATATGGCTCAATACCGGCAGCATGCGCAATAACGGATGGGAAGTGTCGTTGCAATATGTCAGTCCTTCTTACGGAGATTTCTCATGGAACGGCTCACTGAATGTCTCTCAATATAAAAACAAACTTCTTAATCTCAATTCAGTCCAGAAGTTTATCGGCGGCGATGTCCGTCTGATTCCCGGAGAGGCAATGGGCGTTTATTACGGCTATGTGTGTGACGGTATTTTCCAGAATGAGGCAGAAGTCGCCAACCATGCCCGCCAGACCGGGGCGGCTCCCGGACGCCTGATCTACAGGGATCTTGACGGAAACGGAGTCATCGACGACAATGACCGCTGCATAATAGGCAATCCGAATCCTGAGGTTTCGTTAGGATTGAATCTCGCGTTTAAATATAAGGCTGTCACTCTTGACATGTTCTTTGCCGGAGATTTTGGGCAGGATCTTATCAATCACATGAAAAGGCAGCTGTATTCAATGAACTACGGCAATCTTACAACCAACAGAAGTGTGGATGTGCTCAATGCCTGGACTCCGGAGAACAAGAGTAGCGATATTCCAGCCCTCTCACTTACCGATGACAACAACGAAGCGAGATTCTCTTCATATTATGTGGAAAACGGATCGTATATGAAGATGAAATATCTGAAACTTTCGTATTCATTTCCTGAAAAGATTGCCAATACTATCGGAGGAAGAGGTATAGATGTCTACGGACAGATCGAGAACGTGTTCACTCTCACGAAATATAAAGGGCTTGATCCCGAATTGCTCCCGGGGACATACGGGTCACTCACTGACAACGGTGCCTATCCGCGTCCAAGGACGTATACAATAGGAGTCAATATCCAGTTCTAAAAAATCAGAAAACAATATGAAATCTCTAAAACAATATATTAAAGAGACGGTCTTGATGACGGCGGCTGTCTCGTCAGGCTTCGCGTGCACGTCATGCGGCGATATGCTCGACACAAAACCGCAGGGTCAGTTCACCGCAGGACAGATTGGGGAGGATGAGGCTTCCGACCTTATGACTGCCGCTTATGCCACACTTCTTTGTCATTATTTCGGCAACAACGAGTCGTTTGCCGGTCCCATCAACAACTGGGTCATAGACCTTCGTTCGGACGATGCCCTCAAAGGTGGTGACGGAGTTACCATGGAAGGCTATATGCATCAGCTTGAAATAGGCAATGTGCAGAGCGACAATGATGTCATAAATTTCAAATGGCGCAACAATTATTTTTCTATTTCGCGATGCAACACGGCGATCAAGGCGATTCTTGCGGCAGGTAGTCTTTCTGAATCGGCAAAAGCGGCGTATGTCTCGGAAATGAAAACGCTGCGTGCATACTACTATTTCGATATGTTCCGTCTGTTTAAGAAATTCCCTTATTTCGACGAGACAGTCGCAAATCCCTCTCAATGCCGTGCGGATGAATACAGCCGTGACCAGATAGCGGGTTTTATACGTCAGGATCTCAGAGATGCTTATGACAACCTTCCCGAAAGTCAGGAGCAGGCGGGCAGATTCAACAAATATGTGGCGGCATCTATTCTCGCGAGAGTAGATCTTTTCCTTTCCGAATGGGAAGAGGCTGAGAAATATGCGGGACTGGTGATATCATCCGGCAAGTATGAGCTTTATCCCAATTTTCTGGATATGTCGAAGCCGGAATATAACAACATGTATGAGTCTGTCATGGCGGTGCAGTTTTCTTCCGCCAATTCTCCGGATCAGTTCAATTTCAACAACTGTCTCAACTGCACATGGTCGGAAGGAAACCTTTATGGAAATGGAGATGATTTCTATCTTGCATCGCAAGACCTCGTGAACGCTTTCCGCACAGACGCCAACGGTCTTCCCTATCTTGAGGGGAATCAGAACTCCGAAAGTGTCCTTTCCGCCGATTATGAAGGGAATGTGGATCCGCGCCTTGATTTTACCGTAGGAAGGATCGGGATGCCATGGCGGTCACACATGTATAATGAAAGATGGTGCCGCAATCTTGAACTGTATGGTCAGTATTCCGGCAAAAAGCCTTATCCGGCGCCTGAGTCTCCTTATGTAAAGCCGGGTATCGTGCCATGGGGCGCCTCTTCTCTGAATTATATCATAATCAGATATGCCGACGTGCTCCTGATGAAAGCCGAGGCGCTGATAGAACAAGGCAAAGATCTTGATGAGGCGAGAAATCTCGTGAATATGGTAAGGGCAAAGGCGGCGAGGTCGGTAGATCCCCGGTATGAGCCGATAGATATCAATCCGCAGATCGCCAATTATGCGGTTGGGCAATATTCCGCGACATCCTGGAATCAGGATTATGCTCGCAAGGCTGTGAGGCATGAGCGTCGTGTGGAACTTGCCATGGAAGGTCTCAGATGGTTTGACCTCCTGCGCTGGGGAACCGCCATCGAGACTGTCTCAAAATATTATCAGTTCGAGACAGCTTTCCAGCCGTATTATTCTTCGGCAAGTCTTTCGGAAGATGAGTTGTATTTCCCTATTCCACTCAACCAGAAAGACAACGCCGGTGACCTTTATAATTAACGAGTTATTCAAATTGATGCAGACGATATGAAATCTATATTAAGAAACGGTTTATTCGGGGTGGCAATCTCCTTTGCCTGCGCATTTACCTCATGTGGAGAATTTGAACCTACCGGCTATGATGCCGTTCCGGATCTGGCTACCGCCAACTCCCTCAAGGCGGAGGTGAACGGCCATACGATCAATGTGAGCTGGGAACTTCCTTCACGCGGAGATATATCTTCCGTGCTGTTTATAAAAAATGCTGACACATCCAATCCTGTGACACTCGCTTCCGACGCCACGTCAATTCAGGTGAAAGGTCAGCCAATGGGTGTGGAAGGTCTTTTCACGGTTAAAATTTGTTATGCCGACAGATATGTGTCGGATGGCGTTTCTGTAACGGCAGTCCTTCCAGTTGAAGAGCTTCCGGGTGTAAGTGATCTGAAAAAAGAGATTTCCGGACGAACGGTTACCCTTAGCTGGTCATTGCCGTCGGGTGGGGATATAACCGGAGTGAGGGTGTTCCGTGACGGGAACACGGATGCCGCCATAACGTTGCCTGCAGGATCCACATCCTGCGAGCTTAAGGCGCAGCCTATGGATGTTGACATGACTTATACCGTTGAAGTGATCTATGATGAGTATTATCCTTCTGACGGAGTGTCGATCACTGCCAAGGTTCCGTATATTGCTCCTAAAATGGGATACCTGCTTCTTGCGGAGAAGTGGCAGGATCTTCCGGATGATGACGAACGCGCGGCTGCTGAATGGTTCTCCGGTCAGGAGAATGCGGAGTTTATCCGTCCGTCGCAGGTGGCAGACCTTGACGCTGACCTTTATCCTGTGGTCTGGATAGAAATAGATCGTGTCGGGCTTCCTTTGGGATGGGAGAACCTTCCATCAGAAGTGACTTCTCCGGACGTGATCGAAGCCCTTAGGTCATATTCGGCAAACGGAGGCAGTCTTTATCTCGCCAATATGGCGACACAGCTTACGGTGCCGCTCGGAATGGTGCCTGCCGACATGGCTCCGACGGTATATGGCAACGGAGACGGAGGCACAGGCGATGACGTATGGGTGATCAATCCTTATCTCGGCTGGGATTTCAGGGATGGCAGTGACCAGGGGTTCTACGACCGCACGTCGCACGCAATCTTCAAAGACCTCGTATTGGAAGATCCTAACAATTATGGATATGACAACCTTCCCCTTATCGGTCCCGGTCAGCGTGAAGATCATAACTGTCTGTGGGATTGCAATATTTATGGCAGAGGCAACCAACCGGACGTAATAAGGAATTTCGAGGTCACAACCGGCTCCCTTGTACTCGCGACATGGGGACACGTAAGGGATCATTGCGTGGCGGGTCTGGTAGAGTTTTATGCCAACGGCACTCACGGCGCCTGCGTGGCAAATGGGTTCGCAGCTTATGAATGGAATCAGAACTCAGGACCCAATCCTTATAAACACAATGTGGAACAGCTCACAAAAAATATTCTTGATTATCTTAAATAACCGCCCATGCCACAGGACACCGTTTCAGACGGTGTCCTGTGGCATGCAAAATAAAAAAGCTTATAATGAGGAAAAAAGCACGAATATCAATTTTATCTGCTGCAATTTTGGCATCGTTTTCTTCTCATGCTGATATTGTGGCTCATTTTTCAATGGATGTCAAAGATGGCAGGATAGAAGAGACTGTAAGCGGCGACAAATTCGAGGTTGAAGGTAATTTTGTTCCGGAGAATGTGGCGGGTGCAGTTGGAAAGGCTCTCCGTTTTGACGGATATACCTCTCATATAAAAGGTGTGTTGGGAGACATTCTTCCCACCGGATGCCGGAAAATGACTGTGTCGGCTTGGGTGGCGGTGCCATGCTATCCTATAATACAACTTGACACTGACACTTCCGAAAAAACAGCGATATTGTCGTGCCTTGATGATAAGAACAAAACCGGGTTCGGGTTTTATCTTGGATTTGACGGAAAGTATTCTTTCCGGATGTTCATAGACGGCTGGCCTGTCAGCATCGATGTCAATTCGCCGTTGCCTACTTATCGCTGGAACAACCTTGTGGCGGTGGTCGACTGCGACTCCAAGACGGCGATATTATACAACAACGGTGAAGAAGCCGGGAGATCAAAGGTGAACGGCAGCATCTCGTTCGAGGCTTCCGATTTTTACATGGGACAGGGTGAAGAGTCAAGAATGTCAGGGCCGTTCCAGCTGATGTCGTTCAACGGATTGATAGATGACATCTCTGTATGGGACGAAGCTCTTGAAGTGGGGGAGATACAGGGCGTCGTGCCGGAAAACGAACCTGATCTTGATATCCCTGCATCCCGTTTTGCGGACGATATATTGCGTCCGAGATTTCACGGTATGCCTGCAGCAGGATGGACAAACGAATGCCACGGGATGTATTATTCGGATGGACGCTATCATCTGTTTTTCCAGAAAAACGGGGATGGCCCGTATATGGCGAGACTGCACTGGGGACATATTTCGAGTGAGAATCTGTATGACTGGCGCGAAGAAAAGATCGCGCTGGCTCCAGGCGAATGGTATGACATAAAAGGATGTTGGAGCGGCTGTGTGTTTTCTGACGATGTTATTACCGGCGGGGTTCCGAACGCCATATATACTGCAGTGGATTATTCCAAAGCGATGATAGCGCAGGCAGCTCCTGAAGATGCGTCTCTTGACAACTGGACTAAACTCGGATCCAATCCAATAATAAACGGACGTCCGTCTGGATTGTCGGATGACATAAGGGATCCATATTTTTTCCGTGACGGAGACAACGCTTACATAATTGTCGGAACCTCGAAAGACGGGGTGGGAGCCGCCACACTCCATCGGTATGATGTGTCTTCAGGGAGGTGGAGCAATAACGGAGACATGTTTTATACCGGAACGTCGCTGTCGCAGGATGGACGTTTCTGGGAGATGCCTAATATCACACGTATGCCGGACGGACGCTGGCTGTTCACCGCGACCCCTCTTGAGACAATGCAGGGGGTACGTACATTGTATTGGGTAGGGAATATCAGCAGTGAAGGAAAATTTGTACCTGATCCGGATTTTTCTACCCCCGGACTCGTCGAGATGAACTCAAAGGAAGGATTCGGAATGTTGTCACCCACAATATATCAACATGACGGAAAGACGATAGTATTGGGTATCGTGCCTGATAAATTGGGCTCTGTGACTAATTGGAATCTTGGATGGGCACATTGCTATTCGTTGCCGAGAGAATGGAGTCTCGCCGGCGACGGTACCCTTTTGCAAAAGCCGTATGAAGGGCTGAGCGGTCTGCGTACATCGGTGATGTATTCACGCGAAGGCTTTGATCTCGAAGGGTCAGAAGATCTTTCCCCGGTAGAGGGGAGATCAGTAGAGTTGTGCGGTGTGTTTGAAGTAGGATCATCTCCGTTCGGATTCCGAATCTTCAAGAATGGTTCCTCTTCCGCCGACATCACGTATGATCCCGCCTCGGGTGAGCTTGTGGCTGATTTCAGCCGGATACAGAGACTCGTGAATGACGGAGGGGTATATGACGGGGTGTACCGGTGTCCGCTTCAGGAAAAACCGAAGTCGGGAGATGATTTAAAAATCAATGTATTCATAGACCATTCGATATTGGATATATTTGTCAACGACAGATATGCCACATCGATAAGAGTGTTTCCCACAGACAGTGATGCCGACGGAATAGAGGCTTATGCCTTATCACCGGTAAAGGTAAAAGATCTGAAGGCGTGGATTCTGGATGTGGACAGTGGCTCTTCAGGCATAAATCAGGTGTATGGAGATAATGGCTCCGGTGGCGCCAAGAAAGTCGATGTCTATAATCTTTCCGGAATCAGGCTGCCTTCGCAGGTTGATTCCGGGTCAGCGACGGAAGGTCTTCCTGCCGGAATCTATATAGTAGGAGGACGCAAGGTGATTGTGGATAGCATTTGAGCGTGGGTCTTAAAACGTATGCGGGATTTTGTCAAAATGAAGAGACAAGATCCCGTTTTTTTATGCCATTAATTTGACTGTCCGGGATAAAAGAATTATTTTTGCAGAGCAGTTTATGACAATCAGAGACTTCTGTACTATATGAAAAATTCCAATATACTTTCATTCATATTATTTATATTTCTGACAGCTATTTTTTCTCCCGGATGTGGAAGAGGCAGCCATAAAAAATTCAGAGTAGGGGTGTCACAGTGCAGTGGTGATTATTGGCGCTCAAAGATTAATGAAGATATTCAGAGGGAGCTATTGTTTCATGATGATGTGGAGATCGAGATAAGGTCGGCAGATAATGACAACGTCCGCCAAGAGGCTGATATCCGATATTTCATGGACAACGGTTTTGACCTTATAATCGTGTCGCCCAATGAGGCGGCTCCTCTGACACCTGTTGTCAGCGAAGCTTTCAAAAAAGGGATACCTGTCGTGACGTTCGACCGCAGGGTGGAAGGCGATGATTTCACAGCCCATATGGAGGTTGACAATTACGAACTTGGAAAGTCAGTGGCACAGTATGCCTGTTCTCTGATAAAGCACCCCTTAAGGGTGATAGAGATTCAGGGCAAGAGGAGCACCTCTCCCGCTATAAGACGGCACGAGGGTTTCATGGATGAGATTCAAAAGTATCCCCATGCGAGTGTTTTGGCGAGTCCGGAGGGTAACTGGAGCGATGTAGAGGCGGAACGTCTCACGGATTCATTGCTTGATATATATCCTGAAACCAATCTTATATATGCACATACAGACTTTATGGCTATCGGGGCATCGAAAGCAGTGGATAGGGCAGGAAGAAATGATATATATATCATTGGAATCGATGGGTTCCCCGACGATGGAATCCGAGCTGTAAAGGAGGGGAGAATGACCGCCTCTTTTCTATATCCGACAGAAGGGGAACGGATTTTGAGAATAGCTATGGCAATTCTCAACGGCGAGAAGTATGAGAGGATCACGCAGGTGCCGCCATTGTCGGCGGTTGATAAAACCAATGCGGATATCATCCTGTCACAAGACTCGCTCCTCACAAGCGAGACCGCAAAAATTAATCTCTTGCGAAGTCAGCTTGACGAATATTGGAACCGTCACTCCATGCAGACTCTCCTGTTGTATGCCGTTATCGTGATCATGCTTCTTCTGGGAGGGCTGATTTTTGTATTGCTGAAGACAGTAAATTCCAACCGCAGGCACCAGAAAACGCTGGAACAAAAGAACACTCAGCTTGAGACAGAGCAAGAGAAACAGAAAATGCTTTATGAAAGACTTGAGGAGGCGACACGGTCAAAACTGGTATTCTTTACAAACGTGAGTCATGACCTCCGGACTCCGCTGACTTTGATCTCAGGACCTGTTGAACAATTGGCGGAAGCTGATTATCTCACGCCCCGTGACAAATCGCTGATGCTTATGGCACGTAAGAATGTGAATATTCTCGGCAGGCTTATAAATCAGATTCTTGATTTCAGGAAATATGAAAACGGCAAGACTGATCTTGTCCTTTCAGAGGTGGATCTGCCAAAGTTGATCGAAGAATGGGTCGAGGCTTTCAGGGAGATGGGGAATAAAAGAGATATAAGGCTCGTTTCAGACATCTGCCGCTCCGGTTCGGGAATGACAGCGGTGGATGTGGAGAAGATGGAAAGGGTCTTTTTCAACCTTATGAGCAATGCTTTCAAACATACACCCGACAACGGGGTCATAAAAGTGGCATATTCAACCGACGGAAGTTCTGTTTCTATTTCAGTCAAAGACAACGGGGAAGGGATATCCAAAGAGGACTGCGGCAGGATATTCGACCGTTTTTTTCAGGCGGATAAGGAAAGACCGAAAGGCTCGGGAATCGGTCTTGCATTGACAAAGGCATTTGTGGAACTGCATGGCGGCATGATATCCGTGGATAGCGAGAAAGGTCGCGGGAGTGAATTTGTCGTGACAATTCCCGTGCGCCACTGTGACATGAAGGCGGGTAGTGTGATTCCTGCAACCGTCACCAGGTCGGATATAGAGGCGGAGTTGTCGTTTGCCGAAGATGATACTGAAAAGTTTGATTCCGATAAACCGATCATACTTGTCATAGATGACAACCGTGACATACGCCGGATGATAAGGGATCTGCTGGAGGACAGCTATAATATCATCCATGCCGGGGATGGGTTTCAGGGCGTCAGAATGGCGGTGAAGTATGTGCCTGATCTGATTATATGTGACGTTATGATGCCGGAGATGGACGGTATGGAATGCGTACGTCGTATAAAGGATGAGGTTTCCACGTCTCATATTCCTGTCCTCATGCTGACTGCCTGCACTCTTGACGAGCAGCGGGCGGAAGGGTATGACAACGGTGCCGACGGTTATTTGTCGAAGCCGTTCAGCGGTTCAGTCCTTGCGGCAAGATGTCGCAATCTTCTCCTCAACCGGAAACGAATAAGCGATCTCTATAAAAACGGGGTATCACACCCGATAGCCGGGAAGGATAAGACCCGGTTGCCACAGTCAGGGATCAAAACGCCGAATGATGTGGAGAGTGAATTTTATTCCGGATTTGTAAAAATAGTGACATCACGTCTTTCCGACACGAGTCTGAATATTGAGGAGATCGCGTCAGAGATGGGATTAAGCCAGTCACAGTTTACAAGGAAAATAAAAGCCCTCACCAATTATACACCGGTTGAAATAATCCGAAAAATGCGTCTTAAAAAAGCGAAAACACTTCTTGCCGGCACCGAGAAGACTGTCGGTGAAATTGCTTTTGAGGTAGGGTTTAATTCTCTTGCATATTTTTCTAAATGTTACAAGGAAGAGTTCGGCATATCTCCTTCGGAGCTCCGAGGAAAGAAATAGCCTTGTAATTCATGATATTTATTTCCGATTTGCGCTGTAAAAAATGATGCGCGGATATAAAAAATGTTGACTCATATAATATATATGTATTGACATATAGTATTTTATATGCGACGCTTCAATGTTTTTCCATGCTTCATGACCGGATGCGGTGGCAAGCGGACCAAAGTGTGCGGGCAAGTTGCCAGGCAGTTATATATTCATTATTTATATCTTTTATACCACTGAGGGAAACAGTAAGAAATTTCTCAATGTCTTCATAATTTGTCGCCTTTAAGATATTGTTTTGTAGGAATATCTATAAGGATATTTTTGAATCCGGGCGGTATTGTTTATAAAAAATCAGCAAACATTTGAACAATATGGGAATGTTCAGAAAAATTATGGGGTAGCCAACATATGTTATATGCCATGATTTGGAGACGGCATTAATTTTGCGGCAGAATTTTAACCAAAACTAACATAACATGAAAAAAGAAATCCTCAGCGCACTCATGATCCTTTTCACGGCGGTCATGATGCAGGCACAGGAGATCACTGTGCAGGGAAAGGTGATTTCGCGTGTGGACGACGAGCCGCTGATCGGCGCCACCGTGAGATGTGTGGACAGTAACAAAGGCACCGCCACCGACATCGAAGGCGGATTTACCATCAATGTTCCGGAGGGGGCTCTTCTGACGGTATCTTATGTAGGTTATAAGACCGTCGAGGTAAAAGCCGAACCGGAAATGACTATTTATCTTGACGAAGACACAGGGCTTCTTGATGAGCTCGTTGTTGTAGGCTACCAGACCATGAAAAAGGCCGACCTCACAGGCGCGGTTTCCGTGGTATCGACCAAATCTCTCGAGACCTCTTCCGACAGCGATCCGATGCGTGCGCTTCAAGGGAAAGTTCCGGGCATGACAGTGACAGCCAACGGCTCGCCAAGCGGCACCGGGTCTGTAAGAATAAGGGGTATCGGGTCGTTTAATGCCTCTCAGGATCCTCTGTTCGTGATTGATGGCGTACCGACAACCGCCACCTTAAATTCATTGAACATGAATGACATCGAGAGCATGCAGGTGCTCAAGGATGCCGCATCGGCTTCAATCTATGGATCCCGAGCCGCTAACGGTGTCATCATAATCACGACCAAAAAAGGTAAAAATTCGGGGAGTGACAAAGTCAATGTCAGTTTTTCAGCTAATTTCTCGACACAGTTTTATTCTTCGCAATCGAAAATGAAGCTTCTCAACACGCCGGAATACGCCACTGCAATGGCGCAGGCGGCTCTCAACGATGGTCTTGATCCCGCTGCGTATGCGTCGAGCTACGGACTTAACCTCAACGCCACCAGCGGCTATCCTATCAAGGTCTATGACATCGCTACAGGAGAATACCGCAATTACAAGGTCAACGGCTATTACGACGGTTATATCAACAACAAACGCACGATGCTGATGTCAAATACCGACTGGCTTGACGAAATATCGCGCACCGGATTCTCTCAGCATTATGACATATCGGTATCAAAAGCTACTGAAAAGGGCACTTCTTTCTTCTCATTGGGCTATAAGAAAAACGAGGGTATTCTTAAGTATACCAATTTTGAAAATATCGCGGCGCGTATCAACACATCCTACAATATATCAAAGGTTGTGACCGTAGGTGAGAATTTCACGCTGACATATACAGACCAGGTGGATTGCCAGCCTCTTGAAAACGCGCTGAAGATGCCCTCCTCAATCCCTGTGTTCGAGATAGACGGCACAACTTACGCAGGTCCTGTGGGAAGTATGGCAGACCGTCAGAACCCGCTCCGTGAATTGGCGTTCAACAAAGACAACGCCCTGAATGTATGGCGTCTTTTCGGAAATGCATATGTCGATCTTAAACCGGTGAAAGGTTTGCTGCTCCGTTCAAATTTTGGTCTTGACTATGACGCCGCCTTCATCCATTCCTACAATTATACGTTCCATAGCGACATTGTGAACAATGACACCAATTCAACCACCCTGTCGCAGGCAAACGATGCGAAATGGACATGGACAAATACCGCCAACTATAATTTCACATTAAACAACGATCACAATTTCATTGTGCTCGCCGGTATGGAAATGTTCCGCCAGAGCAGAATAGATTTCTCGGCATATAACGAGAACTATGACATAGAGACTCCGGACTATATGTATCCGGACGCGTCCTCGGGAGTGGAAAGGGCAACCGGCAACAAGTCGGCATATGCGCTCGTGTCATATTTCGGCAAAGTGGATTATAACTGGAAAGATCTCCTTCTCGCTTCGTTCACAATCCGTCATGACGGCTCCTCAAGATTCGGAAGCAACAACCGTTACGGTACATTCCCTGCAGCCACCCTTGGTTACCGTCTCTCAGAGAATATCAACAAATCATGGCTTGATGATCTTAAGATACGTCTCTCATGGGGTAAGACCGGTAACCAGGCAATTTCCAACACGGCACGTTATGCCCTCTATATCGCTGACTATGGCAACGACCGCGTGACCTCTACCGCCTATGACCTTCTTCTCCAGCAGAGCGGCATTTTCCCTTCGGGATATTATGCGAGCCAGACCGCCAATCCGAACCTCAAATGGGAAACAACAATACAGTATAACGCGGGCGTGGATTTCGGTCTGTTCAGAAACAGGCTCACCGGATCTGTTGACGCATATATCAAAGATGTAAAGGATATGCTTATCATCCCCGCATATCTCGGATCTATGGGTGAGGGAGGCGCGTCATGGCTCAACGGTCCGTCGCTCAGAAACTGGGGTATGGAGTTCCAGGCATCTTGGAGAGACGAGCTTGCATGCGGACTCGGTTATCGCGCGTCGCTGAACCTTGACTTCTTCCGCAACCGCGTCACGTATCTTCCTTCTACCACAACCGGTTCATATGTACACACCACGACAGAGAATCTTGTGCAGTCGAAACGTCCGTTCGGATCAATCGTCGGTTATGTGTTTGACGGTCTTTTCCAGAATCAGGAGGAGGTGCTCGCCTATGGACAGGACAACGCAAGGGTAGGAGGCATGAGATATGCCGACCTTAACGGCGACGGGAAGATCACGGCTGATGACCAGACATGGATTTTCAATCCGGTTCCCGATCTTTCGTTCGGTCTTAATGTGGAATTGAATTACAAGAATTTCGATTTCCAGATGTTCTGGCAGGGTGTGCTCGGACAGGATGTCTACAACAACCAGAAATTCCAGAATGATTTCTGGAGCGTCACAGACGCAGGCAGCAACAAAGGTGTACGTGTGCTTGACGCATGGCTTCCCGAAGTAAACACGAAATCGACAATACCGATGCTTACCACAAACAACAAAGGTGACGAGGGGAGAGCCTCATCCTACTTTGTGGAGAATGGTTCGTATGGAAAACTGAGAACTCTTCAGATCGGTTACAATCTTCCGTCGACAGTACTGGAGAGACTTCGCATGAGCAAGGCGAGAGTCTACGTCTCAGGGCAGAACCTTCTTACAATAAAGAGCTCCAGCCTTACTTGTACGGATCCTGAAAACCCCAACTGGGCATACCCGATCCCTACATCAGTTTCTTTCGGTCTTCAACTCGACTTCTAATCCACAATTATCAGATTATCATGAAATCAATCAAACTTCAAATACTTTCCTCTTTGGTTGCCCTTGGCTTCACCGCCTGCAACGATTTTATCGATGTGCCGCCTACCGGAGTGATCGACGGAGATCTGGCATATTCACAGCCTGACAAAATGGTTAACGCGGCTTATGCCTCATTGGGCGATTGCTGGTATACCTATCCCTTCAACTTATGGCCATATGGCGACCTTTCTTCAGACGACTGTCTAAAGGGGGGCGGCGGCACGACCGACACCGGGTATCATCCGATGGAGATATGGTCTACCCTGACATCAACTCCGGGAGAACTCGATGAGCTGTGGTACAGACTTTACTGCAATATATCCCGTTGCAACCGTGCATTGGTGGCGCTTGAGCAATACGGGGTGGAGAAACTTGGAGAGAAGACAGCCGCACAAAGGACCGGTGAAGTGCATTTCCTCCGTGGTCACAGCTACTTCAAACTCCTCACGATGTTCCGTCAGATACCCTGGGTGGACGAGGAAGTTTTCAAGAACAACTCGCAGGAACAGACAAGAAATGATGAATTTACATATGAAGAGCTTTTCCAAAAGGTGATTCATGAGTTTGAACTTGCTTACGAGGCTCTCCCGGAAGAAGTGACAGACGGTGGAGGTCGCGCAAATAAAATAGCTGCCGCGTCATATCTTGCGAAATGTTATCTTACGATAGCGTGGGGCGACGGCTACGAGGCCACCGACGGTGTGAATTTCATAAATAAGGAATATATGCAGAAAGTAGTGGACTATACGGATGATGTCGTTAGATCACGCTACGGTTATCTTTCTGATTTCGGCGATATATTCCTTCCGGAATACAAGAACAGCGAGGAGTCGATCTTTGCGGTGCAGACCTCACAGTATACTGAAGACAATACCCGTTTCGGCAGGGCAAACTGGTCGAACATGCTTAACGGTTGCTGGGGAATGTGGTCGTGTGGCTGGGACTTTCATAAACCCTCTCAGAATCTTGTCAACGCATATAAGACACAAGATGGTCTTCCCATGTTTGATGACTATGACGCGAGCAACGCTTATCCTGTCAACGGAAATGTAAACTCACAGAAGTGGGATCCGAGACTTTTCCATACTGTGGGGATGCCATCATTCCCTTATAAGTATGAGTCGGAATATATGATGACCACCCAGAATTCAAGAACTCCCAACACCTACGGATTCTACACATCGCTCAAAGATGTGCCTCAGCGTAGCGGTGGAGAGACATTCGATGGTTCATGGCAGGCTTTCGCGATGAATGATTATGTGTTCCGTTACACAGATGTCATGCTTATGAGAGCGGAGGCGCTTATTGAACTCGACCGTCTCGAGGAAGCCCGTACGATAATCAACGACATACGTCAGCGTGCCGCGGATTCTATCGACAAACATATTGCCTATGCAAAAGATTTCTGCCAGATCTCACTCTATCCCTCCACATATTTCACTGTCAAAGATACGGCGCGTGAATGTCTCCGCTGGGAACGCCGACTTGAGATGGCTATGGAGAGCAGCAGATATTTCGACCTGCGCCGCTGGGGTATAGCGTCTACCGTGCTTAACTCTTATTTCCAGAAGGAACAGAATTCAAGTTATGACGGAGTGAGCTACGGACAGTATCTTCAGGACGCCTATTATACTCCGGGCAAAAATGAGTTTTATCCCATCCCGTATAATCAGTTGTATTATGTGCCGGGTCTTTATGTTCAGAATAAAGGATATAATTGATCTATAGAAAATTTAGAATCATATGAAGACAAAATATAATTATATATCGGCATTGGCTGCCGGACTGATAGCTGTCACCGGCTGTCAGGACAAAGACTATGAGATAAGTGACCCGATTATCGCTCCTGTGACGGAGGAGGCTCTGAAAGGGGAGCTTATAGATGACAACTACGTGTGGAGCTGGACTCCGTCAGAAGGGAAAGCTATGCAGGTCACAGTATTGCGCGACGGGCAGATGCTTGGATCGGAAACTTCATCTACCGGTTCGTATGTACATCACGATGTGGAAACAAAAGTTCCATACACCTATATATTCAAACTGACAGACGGAAGCAATTTTTCAAAAGGTGTAATAAAATCCTATACCCGCAATGGGGCGGATCCGGTCAGCAATGTCACTCTTGCCCAGATCGAGAAAGAGAACGCTGCATACGACGCGCAGGTGGAATGGCAGACTTCGGGAGATGCCACGGAACAATTGTTTGTAGCCACTTCCGGTAGCAGAACCCTGTCGGAGACGTTGGCTCCGGGTATCGACAGCTATATCATCAGCAATGTGCTTGACGGAGAGGAGTGGAACGTGACGATCACGGCATCAAACGCTGACGGCAGGTCGCTTCCCGCCACCGGTTCGTTGAAGATAGGGAAGACCGCTATCGGATTCCTGAGTGAATATCCCACGGAGGAAGATCTGATCGCGGGAGGTGATGACGACGAGGCATGTGCGTGGCTCTGGCTTAAGAGCGAATATCCGGCGGCGTCTTATGTATATTTCGGAGATATCGCTTCCTCTAAAGACCTTGAACCATACCGGGTGCTGTTCTGGATCAGGGATCTGGAGAACCGTCCGGAAGATGATGTGTTTAACATGCCCTCAGTGGTGAATGATGCGACACCGTTTGTTAAGGAGTGGTATGCCGCCGGTGGCAATCTGCTCCTCTGGAGCCATGCCACGGCATATGTCGGAACTCTCGGAAGACTTGAGACGGATATGCTCCGTTCCAACGATCGTTCCATCGGATTGGGCAGCGGAGGCTGGAACGGCGATACATGGATGATGGCGGTGCAGCTTCATCCCGGCAGCCGCTTCAAGAAGGATTTCTCTACCCATCCCATCTACAAAGGTCTTGACATAACTGAAACAGACCGGACCAAACTTATCGCATTCAAGGGCGCTGGATGGACGGAAGATCATAACTGCCTTTATTTCAACATTCCATCTGTGCTGACAGGACTCGGTAATCAGGAGGAGGCATGTTATATCGCACTGACACAGACATACGGCATATATCCTCTCGGCACTTGGGATTCACAGATAGATTGGGTTTCGCAGCTCAATGTCTGGGAGGCACGTCAAGGGAATACGGAATTCAAGGGAACAGTTCTCTGCATAGGCAACGGTGGTTGTGAGTTCTCTCTTAAAAATGCGGACGGCACGCCCGATATCTCAGCATATCCCAAGAACAATCCATATCAGGGAAATGTGCTAAAACTTGCGAAAAATTCACTTGAGTATCTTAAAACACGATAAAGACGAATCTAAATGAAATTATATGATGCAATATTGCTTGCGGTATTGTGTATCGGTGCTATTTCATGCGGAGACAGCAAGTTTGACCTCAAGCCGGAATCTCCTTCAATAACAGAAGATCCCGACACCCCTGTAGAGCCGGGCACGCCGTCTGAATCTAACAGAAATGAACAATATCGTCCGCAGATACATTTCACTCCGTTCAAGAACTGGATCAACGATCCCAACGGAATGGTGTATGTAGACGGTGTCTATCATCTGTATTATCAGTATAATCCTCAAGGAAACAGTTGGGGAAACCTCAGCTGGGGACATGCCACATCAACGGATCTCGTACATTGGACCGAGCATAATGTGGCAATGACTCCCAATGAATGGGGCATGATATTCTCAGGAAGCGCGATTGTAGACAAAGATAATGCCGCAGGATTCGGCAAGGATGCCATACTCGCGTTTTATACCGGAGCCGATGCCCATCAGCAACAGTGTCTCGCCTATAGCACTGACGGCGGCATGACTTACACGCAATATGAAGGTAACCCTGTGATCACAAACACGGAACTGGGTGATTTCCGCGATCCGAAGGTGATATGGCATGAAGAGAGCAAGACATGGATAATGTTGCTTGCCCTCGGATGGGATCACAAGATCGAGCTGTGGGGATCGAAGAATCTGAAAAACTGGGAAAAATATTCGACCTTCACCACGGATTGCGCGAGATCAAATATCGGGCAATGGGAATGTCCCGACCTGTTGCGTATGCCTTATGAAGGTGGTGAGAAATGGGTAATGATAGTCAGCAATAATCCTGGAGGTCCAGCAGGAGGTTCGGGCATTGAATATTTTGTAGGAGATTTCGATGGCAGGGAGTTCACCGCTATGGCTCTTGACTATCCATTGTGGCTTGATTATGGTTCAGACAACTATGCCGGAGTTACCTGGAGCAATACCCCCGGAGGGCGGTATGTCATGATCGGATGGATGAACAATTGGAATTATTGCGGCGACGTGCCCTGTAGTCCATGGAGGTCCGCGATGACACTTCCCAGAGAGCTGTCGCTTAAAAACGTGAACGGAAGTCCGCTGCTCGCAGCCCCGGTAATTAAAGAAATCGAGGTGATTGCCGGAGAGTGGGAGAATTCGGCTGACGGTTTTGTTGGAGAAGCGGACGCTTTTGAGGCGAAATTTGACGTAGACCTTACAGAAAACTCTGTTTTCCGTCTTGAAAACTCTTACGGACAATATCTTGAGGTCGAGGTCAATGCGTCAGCCGGGAAGATGATCGTGAAACGTACTTCAACCACCGGTGAGACGGGATTCAACAATCTTTTCTCCGTGCCAAGTATCTCGGCTCCTTTCAACAGCGATGCCGACGTTATGGAACTGCATGTGTTTGTGGACAGGTCCTCAGTAGAGATCACCAGCGCTGACGGCACCATGTGCATTACAAATATTGTTTTCCCACGAGAATCCTATAACCGGATTTCCGGTGTGGGGGCGATAAGTTTCAGGAAATTTAATTCGATATGGTGACAGCATAATCCTATCGGGTGATCATTGATTGAGAACAGGAGTCCGGATATCATGATGATGTCCGGACTTTTTCATTAGCCGGAGAAGCATATGTAATAATGTGGGCGATAGAGTGTTGGAGGAAGAGTCTGAGAATTGGTAGGGGAAACTGATTGAAATCTCGTGAATTTGGTTTATATTTGCGGCAGAATAGCAATAATCGCTTATAGTATTAATTTAAACCTGACAGAACATGAAATTTTTAAACCACGCCCGCAAGGCTTTGCTCGCGAGCGCTGCCATCATGTTGGGTGCGTCTGTATCTTACGGCGCCAACCTGAAGTATGTATTCTATTTTATCGGTGACGGTATGGGGAGTGCAGAGGTGACAAACGCCCAGCTGTTTAATAAGAAGGTTCTTGGCAACGATTCCCCGTTGCTTATGACCACTTTCCCTGTGGTTTCGCTCATCACCACTCATTCAGCCAGTTCGGATGTGACAGATTCCGCCGCCGCAGGTACTGCTCTCGCTACGGGGCACAAGACTAAAAACGGAATGCTCGGTATGGATGCCGACACTGTGGCTGTGACCTCGATAGCCCGAACATTGTTTGAGAACGGTTACGGGGTGGGTCTTGTGACGACGGTAGCGATAGATGACGCGACTCCCGGCGCATTCTATGCTCATGTTCCCAACCGCAGGATGTTCTATGAAATAGGAAAAGAGCTTGCGGAATCCGGCTATCAGTTTGCCGCCGGGGCTTCATTGCGTGGCACAAAAGATAAAAATGGCAATGACAACGGTCTGATGGATCATTTCAAGAAAAATAACGTGGCGGTAAGTTACGGTCTTGACGGGATTGACAAGAAAGCTAAAAAGCAACTTGTGCTGAGTCCGTTTCACGCTGAAATGGACAATGAGGTGGGGCTTGCAATAGACTCTCTTGAGAATGCGCTTACTCTCCCTGAGATGACGCAGGCTTGTCTTGACCATCTTCTGCGCACATCTCCCGGACGTTTCTTCATGATGGTGGAAGGAGGAAGCATAGATCATAACGGTCATAGCAATGACGGCGGAGCTTCTGTAAGGGAGACGATCAATTTTGACAATGCCTTGAAGATAGCCTATGATTTTTACCTCAAGCATCCCAATGAGACTCTCATCCTTGTTACTGCGGACCATGAGACCGGGGGAATGTCGGTAGGGTGTAAGACCACCGGATACAGTGCGCGTCCTGAGGTTGCCCGCGCACAGAAGATTTCAAAAGACAAATTCAATGAGTATTGCAGAGATCTTGTGAAATCCGGCACTACGCCATCGTGGGAAGAGATGCAATCATTCCTCTCCGAAAAATTGGGATATGGATCAGCCGTGATACTCAGTGATGAGGAAATGAACGGATTGCGCGATGTATATGCCACATCTTTTATGAAGAAAGAGCCATGGCGGTTTGTGGACAAGGCAATCTCTATTCTGAATGCCAAGAGCGGATTCGGATGGACCACCGGAGATCATACGGGACATCCGGTGCCGGTTTATGCCATAGGTGTTGGGGCTGATAGATTTACTAATTTCAATGACAATACAGATCTGCCAAAGAAGATTTTGAAAATCACGGGAAAAACACCGAAGTCACGTAAATGACATAAAGTGCGATTCCATAAAAACATCCAATCACAAGAAGGGGGCTGTCAAGACAGCCCCCTTCTTGTGATTGGATGAGATTGCAATTCGGAAAGTGTACTCTTTAGCGCTTTCTATAAAATTTCGCGGTCGTAGGGTGGTGATCATAAGAGCGAGTCCTTGAATTTTAACACTCTTACGAAAGGATTGCCAGGGGTCCGTCCACATATAACATCTCCGTACGTCTGGCGCAGGTCTCGCATGCAGGAAATACATAAACCTTATTATCCGACGAGAACGCCCGCCTTGCAATGGCACCCTCCGTAGCCGGACGGTCACATATTTCGTGTGCGCAACGGTCTGCCTTCAGACCGGTGGACTTTTCCCAATATTCGAGTCTTGAGGAGAATCCTTCCGGAGCAGGGGTTACAGACGCGCTCATCACGTTTTTCATCACGGTTGCCATAATATATTATCGATTGGTTTCTGTCAGTTACATGTACATAACAAAAATTCACTGAAAATGGATAGCATTATCAGTGAATTTTTGTTATACGGTCCCTATTAATCGTTTGTTATTAATTGATTGTGATCCGGAATGATTTCAGTAGGTTGTCATCAGACGTACCGCCGTAGGACACCTCATAATCACCTTTCATGATCTCCATATTTCCTGTGACGGGATCGTATGTCTCGAAGGAAGCCGGGGTCAGGATAAACTCAACTGCTTTTTGTTCACCTGCCTTAAGATTGATTCTTTTGAATGCTTTCAAGGATTTTAATGGTCCGTCAGGATCGTTGAGATTACGGACGTATATCTGGACTACTTCGTCCCCGTCAAGTTTCCCTGTATTTCTTACGGGGATGGCGAACTTGAAATCATTTCCCGCCTTAATAGTGTTGTTCCTGAGTTTAATATTTCCGTAATCAAAGGATGTGTAGCTGAGACCGTGACCGAAAGGATAGAGAGGAGTCCCGTCGAAGAAACGGTATGTACGTCCCTTCATGGAGTAGTCCTCGAAATCGGGGAGATCGTTTGTCGAGGCATAGAATGTTATAGGGAGACGCCCTGCGGGATTGTAATCGCCGGCGATAACTTCAGCGAGTGCGGTTCCTCCCGCCTCACCGGGATAGAACGCATCTATTATGGCATCGCAATGGTCAGCCTGCCAAGGAATCGCCACTGCGCTTCCGGCACACAATACAAACACAAGAGGTTTCCCTGTGTTTTTCAACGAACGCATCAATTCAGTCTGTACAGACGGAAGTTCTATGACTGTACGGTCTCCTTTACGGAATCCGGGGTAATCCACATCCATTTCCTCACCTTCGACAGCGGGAGACAGACCGCCGGCGAATATTATTACGTCAGCGTCTTTGACTTTGCTTATGATGGCGTCTGTGTCAAACTCTTCAAGATTTCCAATGTCGAATGTAAGGACTGCGCCGTCATAAGCCTGATAATAATCCAGAACTATGTCATATTGCTCTCCGGCGGTCACGTCAATATCATACTTGCGGTTGTTGAACACTCCGTCATGCCATTCTGAAGCGATCTCTTTGCCGTTGACAGAAATCCTGAAGCCGTCGTCAGCGGAAATGAATATCGTTTTCTTTCCTGTCTTTTCAGGAATATATGTTGTCTCGAAACGCGCGGAGAAATTTGTGAAAGGGACATCAGGGGCGAATGCGGTGGCTCCCTGTGCGCGGAAATTGAGAGGATTTGAATATTGCGCGACAGTCACAGGTTCACCTTTCATTTCAGGATTTGTCCAGAAAGATCCCCTCATACCTTTTTTCCCGTCGATGGAAAAATTGGCGAAATCACTTCCGGTCATGACCTTGTTGTCAACAAGGTTGCAACCTTTCTCATAAACAATGTCAGCTTCCGGAAACCGTTGCCTTATTCCATCCAGTATTGTGACGGTAGATTTCGGCTCTCCATTGTAGTTAGCCCACATCATGACGGAATCGTTGGCGTTGGGACCCAGGACAGCGATTTTTCTGATATGCTTTCCAAGGGGAAGTACATTGCCATCGTTTTTCAACAGAGTCATTGATTTGCGAGCCATTTCGAGAGCCTGCGCCCGGTGGGCAGGAGCTCCGATAGTGTCAGGGGAAAAAGATGCCCACGGCGTCAGCATGTCATCGAAAAGATTTCCAAGCTGGAAACGGGCACGCAAAAGTCGATGTACGGAGACATCGATATCCTCTTCTCTTATAAGACCCTCTTTAACGGCATCGACAAGAGTATGGAAAGCCCCGTCCACACATTCGAGGTCATTCCCGGTCAACACGGCGTCGGCGGCCGCATGTTTTGCGTCGGGATGAGTCAGATGGGCGCCCTTTCGGTAGAAATCGGAGATCGCTCCACAGTCGGAAACCACGACATCGTCATATTTCCACACATCGCGCAGAATATGTTTGAGAAGAGTCTTGCTTGCGCAGCACGGTTCCCCTTCAAAACGGTTGTATGCGCACATCACCTCTTTTACACCTTCATCGCAGACAAGAGTCTTGAAAGCCGGAAGATATGTTTCCCAAAGGTCTTTTTTGTCGATATTTTCGGCATTATACTCATGTCTGTTCCATTCAGGTCCGCTATGCACGGCAAAATGCTTCGCGCAAGCGTGCAATTTGTTGTATCGTTGGTCGGGATCACCTTGTAACCCGCGCACCACAGCTGCCCCCATCACCGAAGTCAGATATGGATCCTCTCCGTAGGTCTCCATTCCACGTCCCCATCGGGGATCGCGGAAAATGTTGATGTTTGGTGTCCAGACAGTAAGCCCGCTGTATTGCGGACGCGTGCCGTTTTCCACTCCTTCGTTATATTTCGCGCGCTGTTCGGTTGAGACAATGTCAAAAGTGGTGAATACCGCATCTGGGTCGAAAGTCGCCGCCATGCCGATTGTCTGGGGAAAAACAGTGGCTACACCGGCGCGTGCCACACCATGAAGATCCTCGTTCCACCAGTTGTATTCAGGGATCCCGAGTCTGGGGATCGCCGGAGAATTATGTCTCATAAGCGACACTTTCTCTTCGAGTGTCAGACGTTTGAGAAGGTCGGAAGCGCGTTCGTCGGCAGAATAGGAGGGATCTTTGAAGATTTCAGTCTGCGCGAAAATTCCAAGCGATCCCACAATGGACATCACTCCGGCGGCATAGATTTTGATTGAAAGATTCATTAGGATGATAAATAGGTTATTATTGTATTTGGCTATTTTTTCAGGTTGGCAGGGTTGATGAAATGTCTGCCTGCTATTCATATGCAAATATAAGCAAAAATCGGTGAAAGATTTATCTTTCACCGATTAAAAATAATTTGTCGTCATTATTTATAGCCAATTGCCGATAACCTTCCGGGTATCGATCAACGGCTGAAGAGAGATCCGGGGAGAACGCGGCAATTATATGATGACGCCATCACTTCGCCGTATGCCCCCGCCGAACGCATGGCTATAAGGTCGCCGCGTTTTGAAAGCGGAAGAAGCTCGTCAGTGCCGAAAGTGTCTGAAGATTCACATATCGGACCGACCACGTCATATACAACTTCTTCAGATGATGTGGAGGTGAGATTCTCGATCTTGTGATGTGCCTGATAGAGCGCGGGACGAATCAGGGCTGTCATGCCTGCATCGAGGATCAGGAATTTTTTACCGATTCCTTCCTTGACATAGGTGACCCGGGAAATAAGCGATCCGCATTGCGCCACAATCGCCCTTCCAAGTTCAAAATGCACCTGCTGCCCGGGTCTGAGCTTAAGGTTTTCGTGAAATATAGAGAAATAGCTCCGGAAGTCCGGAATCGGGTTCTTGTCGGGGTCATCATAATCGATCCCGAGTCCACCACCGACGTTGATAGAAGCGAACTCTATCCCTTTATACTTGTCCTGAAGCTCGTTGATTCTCTCGCATAGTATTTTGAAAGGAGTGAGATCCGTCACCTGTGACCCGATGTGGAAGTGAAGTCCCTTGAACTCTATCCATTCGGATTTGAGGCAACGTTCTATCAGACGTTCCAGCATAGGGAGGGGAATGCCGAATTTGTTTTCGGCGAGTCCTGTCGTGATATAATGATGGGTATGTGCATCGATCTCCGGATTTACCCGTAAAGCGACAGGGGCTTTTTTCCCCGCCTCTTTTGCAATAGCCTCTATAGCCTCTATCTCAGGTTCGGATTCGGCGTTGAAACATCCTATCCCATATTCGAGAGCCACCGCTATTTCCTCATCAGTCTTGCCTACACCGGCAAATACAATCTTGGGTGCCGGGAACCCGGCGTCGATAGCGGCTTTTATCTCCCCGAGGCTCACGGTGTCGGCTCCAAGACCTGACGCCGCTATGCGTTTGAGAATCTCAGGATTCGCATTCGCTTTGACAGCGTAATGGACATGAAACCCCGGATAATCGGCAGTACGCCTTACAGTCTCAAGGGTATTGTCAAGGAGTTTTACGTCATAATAATAGAATGGCGTACGTTCGGCGCGCATTCTGTCTAATGGGAAATAAGTCTTTTCCATTATCAGAAAATATTTTCGCTAAGAAGTTTCAGTGCTTTGATTTTATCTTCCTTACGGATGAGCAGAGATATATTGTAATTGCTGCCGCCATAAGATATCATTCTGACAGGCACGTCCTTAAGTGCGTTGACCACGGTGGCTTCAAACCCTTTGTTTTCCCACTGCAGGTCACCTACAACGCACACTATGACCATGTCGTGATCGACAGTGACATCCCCGAGTTCCGACAGCTCCCTGACTATGCTGTCAAGACAGCGCTCATTGTCGATTGTCACAGACACGCCGACCTCAGAAGTCGTGATCATGTCGATAGGGGTGTGGTATTTCTCAAAAATTTCAAATACTTTGCGCAGGAATCCATATGCGAGGAGCATGTGGCTGCTCTTGATCTTTATGGCTGTGATATTGTCTTTTGCCGCGACAGCCTTGATAGTGTGGGTGGGTTCGGCGTTGTAGATTGTAGTTCCCGGAGCTTCCGGTTCCATAGTGTTGAGGAGCCTTACCGGAATATTCGCATGTTTTGCGGGCAGCACACACGTGGGATGAAGAATTTTTGCTCCGAAATATGCGAGTTCCGCCGCCTCTTCAAAATGTAGTTCGCTTACCGGAGTGGTGCCTTCTACAAATCTCGGGTCATTGTTGTGCATGCCGTCGATGTCAGTCCATATCTGGATTTCTTCTGCATCCGTGGCGGCTCCCAGCAGGGATGCGGTATAGTCACTTCCTCCGCGCTGGAGATTGTCGATCTCTCCGTCCATATTCCGGCAAATGAATCCCTGGGTGAGATAAATCTGATGTCCCGGATGGGCGGCAAGTGTTTCCATCGTTTTTTCTTTGATGAAATTCTGATCCGGCTCGCCGTTTCGGTCGATACGCATGAATTCTGTGGCGTCAAGGAGAATCGCGTCAAGACCTATCTGACGCATGTAGAGAGATACGAGATTTGTGGAGAGTTTTTCTCCAAACGCCACGACTTCCTTTTCCTCTTTTATAGAGAATGGGCGGTCAACATATCCACGCAGAGATGAGAAGACTTCATCTATATATGTCAAAGCCTTGTCCCGCAGTTCTGTATCCGACAACAGCTCGGCAGCCGTGTCCTTGTACTTGATCTCAAGGTCATCAATCTGTTTTCGTGCATTGCCCGGCTCCGCATCATGAATGCTCTGTGAAATACTTATGAGGCTGTTTGTGGTGCCCGACATAGCGCTGAGCACGACCAAGACGTTGCCTTCGGCAGCCACAAGGGCTACCATGTTCTTCATCCTTTGGGCGCTTCCGACGGAAGTGCCGCCAAATTTCATTACCTTCATATTTAAACTGGATCGAATTTACAGATGGATGCCAATAGACATATAACGACACCTATAAATGAAAAACATTTAAATGATAAACACTGTAGAAAAACTACCTGTAGAAAATTTGCGCAAATTTAATAAAAATGATTCATAAAACCCTAATATTGTTGTCTCAAACATTTCATTTTATGAAAAAATTAAGAAATATGCAGAAAAAATTGAAAAAAGATGAATCGGAGGTTATTCCGGCAAGGAACAGGTAATGGGAAATATGCAATTCAGTCAGCATGCGTCAACATTTACGGATGACGGTTGTTTGAAAAGTTATGAAAATTCCACTGTTGACTATACTGATGACGCTGTGTATGCACCTGTCATGTTATTCTCAGTTCGATATGGTCGAGCCGGTCAATCAATCCGACTACGGCATGGTAAAGACAAATCTGACACTGGGATATGACCGTGCGTTCGGCTCGGTTCCCGACAATATATCCGCTCGTGTGTCGTATCAGATAATAAACAAGCCATTCCTTACATTCTCTGCAAATGCAAGGATCAATACTCTATGGGCAAATTTTGATTCTTCCGACTTGTCGAAAGATATGGATGCATGGGACATCGGATTGAACGGCAACCATTCATATGGAAGTTTTGGATTTACAGCCACCGGTTTTCTTCCATTATTCGGCAAGCCTCTCGCATTGCTGACAGTGGGGAATGCCGAATGGTCGAATCATTGTTTCGGCAGAGTATCCGGTCTTGTGGCGGGTGTGTATCTTTTTAAGCTTACGCCAGACACCCAATTCGGCGCAGGTGTGCTCGGAATGATCAATACGGCATCCAAGATACCGGTACTTCCTGTCATCATTTTCCGTCACAGGTTTGATTCCTCCTGGGCGATAAATATATATGGAGGACTGTTTGGACTGGAACATAGGTTGAACGATAACAATATGCTTACCTTGGGAGCGGATCTTGATGTGCGCAGCTTTTATTTCAAACCCCATGTGGAAGGCTGGCCGGAAAAATGCCGTTTCACAATGACCTCATTACGACCGGCGTTGAAATTCAAACACCGTTTTTATAAGAACTTCTATGGGGAGGTTCATGCGGGAGTCTCGTTTAAAATATCAGGCAGGGTATCGGGTGTGACCGGCAAGGCGCGGTATCTCGATTTCTCTGAAAAGCCGGCTTTCTTTTTAAAAGGAGTGCTCAGCTATGCGTTGTGACAGCGTGAGGTTTTGGCAATATTATGAAAAAATAGCATGTCGCACACCCCCGCCGCTCTTTGGCAGGGATGTGCGACACGCAATTTTTCATTGCATTATGATTATTTTGATGATTATTTTGCTTCGGGGGTCATTCCGATATTCTCAAATATGAAAGAATATATGTCGGCATATTCATCAATGACTTTCGACATGGGTTTTCCACCTCCGTGTCCGGCTTTGCTGTCGATGCGGATAAGCTTTGGAGCGTCGCCGGTGTCAGATGCCTGAAGGGTGGCGGCATACTTGAATGAGTGCGCCGGGACAACCCTGTCATCATGATCTGCGGTTGTCACGAGAATTGCGGGATAAGGGGTTCCGTCGTTCTTTATGTTGTGGATAGGAGAGTAAGACAGGAGATAGTCTGCCATCTCTTTGGAGTCGGCACTCGTACCGTAGTCAGATGCCCAGTTCCAACCGATGGTGAAAAGATGGTAGCGCATCATATCCATCACACCCACTTCCGGAATAGCAACCTTGAATAGGTCTGGACGGAGATTCACAGTGGCGCCCACAAGCAGCCCGCCGTTGCTTCCGCCGACAATTGCGAGATGTTCCGGTGAAGTCCATCCTTCATTTACCAGATACTCTCCGGCAGCGATGAAGTCGTTGAAAACATTCATCTTGTTCATCTTTGTTCCGGCGAGATGCCATTCCTCACCATATTCGGAGCCGCCGCGAAGATTTGCCTGTGCATAAATGCCTCCGTTTTCAAGCCACAGCATCCTGTTGGCGGAGAATCCGGGAGGGAGAGAGACATTGAAGCCTCCGTATCCATAAAGGTAGACAGGATTTTTACCATTCTTTTCAAGACCCTTTTTGTAGGTGATGAACATTGGTATTTTTGTGCCGTCGGCGGAAGGATAAAACACTTGTTCCGTCACGTAGTCATCCATATTGACACCGTTGATTTCCGGTGCGCCGATAAACTTGCTTTCCCCGGTCTCGATGTCATATGAATATCTGGCGGCAGGATATACAAAAGAGGTAAGTGCGTAATAGACTTCATTGTGGTCTTTATCGGAAGAAATTCCGATTGTGCCGAATGTCGGCAATTCAATTTCCCGGATAAGTTTACCGTCAGAAGTATAGACATATGCGTGTTCGGCGGCGTCCTCCTCAAAAGTGACGATCAGTTTGTCGCCGGCGAACTGGGCTGCCGCCATTACACCTTTCCCTTCAGGGATAACCTCTTTCCAGTTCTCTTTCTGCGGACGGTTAAGATCTGCCACCATAAGACGGTTTTTCGGGGCATTCCAGTTGGTCAAGATATAAGCCTTGTCTCCGATTGTTTCCATCACATTCATTTCGTAGTCCTGCGTTGGCTCCATCACCACCCAGTCGCCCCCTTTCTTAAGATTCTTGACCTTGATGGAATTTCCGAGACCTTGTCCCGCACCTGTAAGGAACATCCATGTCTCATCCTCAGGAACAAAAGCGGAATGGAAATAAAGGGGATGTTCTTTGTCTTCATATACGAGGCGGTCTTCATTTTGGGAAGTGCCGATCTTGTGATAATATATCTGATGGTTTTCGTTGGCATTTGAAAATTCCTTCCCTTTTTCAGGACGCGGATAGGCGCTGTAGTAGAACCCGTCGCCGTCCCATTCAGCTCCGGTGAATTTTGCCCATTCGATATGGTCGTCGAGCAATTTGCCGGTCTTGGCGTCCATCACAAATATCTCGTTCCAGTCAGAGCCGCTTCTTGAAATAATATACGCGGCGTATTTCCCGTTGTTGGAGAAACTTATCCCCTGGAGCGCTACGGTGCCATCTTCAGAGAGAGTATTCGGATCAAGGAAAACTTCAGGTGTGCCGTTGAGAGAGTCGGTACGGTAGAGTACGCTTTGGTTCTGAAGCCCGTCGTTCTCATAGAAATAATATTTGCCGTCTTTGTGTTTGGACGGTAGTCCGGTTTTTTTGTAATTGTTGAGGGCAGTGAGCCTTTCCCTGATCGTATTTCTGAAAGGTATTTTTGAAAGGTATGCCTCTGTTATGGCGTTTTCGGCTTTCACCCATTCAAGAGTTGCGGGAGCCGTGTCGTTTTCGAGGGGTCGGTAGGGGTCGGCGACGACAGTGCCGAAATAATCATCGGTCACCGATGCGTCGGTGGGAGCGGCGGGATATTCTATCTTTGTAGAAGAACAGGAAGCCGCGATCATGCCGGTCATTGCAGACATAAGAGCAGTTTTAAAGAGTCGGTTCATGTCGGTTTAGGTTGATAAACTTGAAAAAAGAAAGGAGAAGCAAATATTCTCCCGGACAGTCTCTCCCGCATGAGCGTAAGAAACGATGCCGACAGCAAATTTAATCAAAATTTTTTATAAGATAAATAAAATTCAATGAATATCACATGAATGACACATATCTATTGATTATGATTGGAGATTAAGACAAGTTTGGTTAATTTTGTGATAAAATATAATTCGAGCCATGAAACGGACCATACTTGCATTTTTGCTTTCATTTTTATTCCTTTCTATATATGCCAATCCTGTAGACAGGCTTATCGAGCGTATTGACAAAGGATCTTCCAAAAAGTTCAAGACAGAACTTATCTCCGGAGATAAGGATTTCTTTGAGCTTGACCAGGAAAAAGACAAGGTAGTTGTCAGAGGCAACACCTGGGTCAACATCGCCGTGGGAGTCAATTGGTATCTCAAACATTATGCCGGCATTCATCTGTCGTGGAACGGCATGACCGCCGTGCTTCCGGACTCTCTTCCGCGAGTGGATAAGCCGGAACGGCGGGAGACGGATCTTTCATTGCGTTATGATTTCAATTATTGTACCTTCTCGTATTCAATGCCTTTCTGGGATTGGGAGCAGTGGGAGCGTGAAATAGACTGGATGGCTCTGCATGGAGTCAACATGCCTCTGGCGATAGTCGGCATGGAATCAGTGTGGCGCAATATGCTTTTGAAACTGGGATATACGGATAAGGAGATAGGAGATTTCATATCCGGACCGGCTTTTATAGCATGGTGGGCAATGAACAATCTTGAAGGGTGGGGCGGACCACTGCCGCTTTCATGGTATTCAGCGCAGGAATCTCTCCAGAAAAGGATATTGTCGAGGATGAGAGAGCTTGGGATGAGTCCGGTGCTGCCCGGATATTGCGGGATGATGCCCCATGACGCTTCCGTAAAGTTGGGTCTTGATGTGACTGATGGAGGTGAATGGAACGGATATCAGCGTCCCGCGAACCTGTCGCCTACCGACGGTCGCTTTGACGAGATAGCCGACATATATTATGAAGAATTGACACGCCTTTATGGAAAGGCGAAATATTATTCGATCGATCCTTTCCACGAGAGCAAAGATGATGAGGGAGTGGATTATGCGAAAGCCGGCGAAAGTCTGATGAATGCCATGAAAAGGGCAAATCCGGATGCGGTATGGGTGGTACAGGGATGGACCGAGAACCCTCGTCCCGAAATGATGAGGGCGTTGAAGCCCGGAGAACTGTTGGTGCTTGACCTGTTTTCTGAATGCCGCCCCATGTGGGGTATCCCTTCGGTATGGAAGCGTGAAGGGGGCTACGGAGAACATGGCTGGCTCTTTTGTATGCTGGAAAATTTCGGAGCCAACGTTGGACTTCACGGCAGGATGGACCAGCTTATAGACAATTTCTATCAGACAAAAGACAATCCGCTCGCAAGGCATCTCAAAGGTTTCGGGTTCACTATGGAAGGATCAGGCAACAATCCGGTGATGTTTGAATTGATGAGTGAACTGCCATGGATACCTGAGAAATTCACCAAAGAAGAATGGTTGCGGGAATATGTGAAGGTAAGATATGGCTCTGACGATCCCGTCATTACGGAGGCATGGGAAATACTCGGGGCGACAATCTATAATTGCCCTGCAGGCAACAATCAGCAGGGTCCTCATGAGAGTATCTATTGCGGAAGACCGTCGCTCAACAATTTCCAAGTGAAAAGCTGGTCAAAAATGAGGAATTATTATGATCCTTCCGCCACTCTCGAGGCAGCACGCCTCATGGTGTCTGTGGCAGACAAATACAGAGGCAATAATAATTTCGAATATGACCTTGTCGATATAGTGCGTCAGGCATTGGCTGACCAGGGAAGACGGCGTTACCTTATGACCATAGCCGACTATAATTCTTTTTCACGAAAAGAATTCAGAAAAAATGCCGACCGATTTCTGGAAATGTTGCTTCTGCAAGACAAGCTTCTCGGCACGCGCCGTGAATTTCGTCTCGGGAACTGGACGGAACAGGCGCGTAACCGCGGGCTTACAGAGGATGAGAAGAATCTGTATGAATGGAATGCCAGGGTACAGATCACCACGTGGGGCAACCGTAAATGTGCCGACGAGGGAGGTCTGAGAGATTACGCCAACAAGGAATGGAACGGTTTGTTGAGAGATTTCTATCACAACCGGTGGTATGTATATTTCAATGCGCTTGATGCCCAGATGGATAGAAATTCACGTCCGGATCCTTCAGGACTTGGTGAGGGACCTAACAGCAACAAGACATCGACAGAATTGTTTGCGATGGCGTTGCCCGCCGGACCTCAGATAGACTGGTATGGCATAGAAGAGCCTTGGACACTTGGTACCGGAGGCTATACTGCATCTCCAAAGGGTGATCCAATAGAGATTGCAAAAGAGATTGTTAATTATTTAATTGATGACAAGTAAGATATGGGACAGCAAAGATTACAATCGCTTGATGTGCTGAGAGGGTTGACCGTGGCAGGGATGATATTGGTAAACAACGGATATAGGGATTCTTTCCCGATGTTGCAACATGCGGAGTGGAACGGGCTTACGGTAAGCGATTTTGTGTTCCCGTTTTTTCTCTTTATCATGGGTGTGTCGTTATATCTTTCTCTGTCAAAGGCAGGACTCCGTTTTTCCACCCGCGTGCTTTTCAAAATTGTCAAGAGATCAGTCATATTGCTGGCGATAGGAGTGGCGATAAACTGGTTTGACATGGCAGTGTGGGGAGGAGCGTTGGATTTTGGAGAATTACGGTTTTGGGCAGTATTACAACGGATTGCGATATGTTACCTGATCGCGGGTATTTTTGCATTATTCGGAAAGCCTGATCTTTCTTTGCCATTGTCAGTGGTTTTGATTGCAATATATTCCATAATTCTTCTTGTGGGGAATGGTTACAGCCAGGATCAGCATTCAAATATCTTGTATGTGGTTGATGAATGGATGTTCGGGGCATCCCATCTCTACCATAAGTCGGCTGTAGACCCGGAAGGGCTTTTGAGCACCATATGCGCGCTCGTAAATACGCTGTTAGGCTTTTATTGTGGAATGAAAATGAAAAGGGGAGTAAACTTGTCAGAAAAAACAGGCAATGTTTTCATGTTGGGGACAGTGCTTGTGGTTTGTGGTTTCCTTTTAAATTTTTTCATGCCGTACAACAAACATATATGGAGTCCGAGTTTTGCTCTCGCCACTTCCGGAGCGTGCGCCCTGTTGCTTGGATTATCAATGAAACTGATAGACGGGAATGGTAGGAAAGGATACGTTAAAGATTTCTTTATGGTATTCGGCTGCAATCCTCTGCTTCTTTATGTGACGAGTGAAGTGATGGCAATAGTGTTCGGCAGGATAGGGGTGAGCGCCTGGATATATGATACGCTTTCAGGATTGATTCCTGTCGGCGAATTTGCTTCGCTTGCATATGCCATATGTTTTGTATGCATGAACTATCTTATAGGGTATCCTCTTTGGAAAAAACATGTCTATATAAAGCTATAGCGGAGAATGCCATAATTTTTAGGAACACGATCTTAACCGGTGGTAAACTGCGAGTCCGGCAGGGAATAAAACAGGATTGATACCGTTATAATATTATGAAAAAGATATTATTCGCAGTGGCGACATTTGTCGCATTTTCAGCTTGCGCACAGGATATCTCGCTTGTTGCGCCAAGTAAGAGCAGAGGCAGTGACATAATGCAGACTTTTGCAAGACGTCAGTCTGTCCGGGAGTACAGTGACAAAGACCTTTCGCAACAGGATCTTTCTGATCTGCTATGGGCGACAATGGGTCAGAACCGTGACAACGGAAAACTGACCGCACCAAGTTGTCAGAACAAACAGGAGATCCGCCTGCTTGTGTTTACAAAAGATGGAGTAAGCGAATATTTGCCTGCGTCGCATAGCTTGCAAAAGCTCGTGGACGGTGATTACCGGGCTCTTGTGGCAGACCGTCAGGATTTTGCGAAGACCGCTCCGGTAAGTCTTGTCATGGTGGCAGACATGGATAAGTTCGGGAAAACAGATGAGCGTGCAATGATGATGGTTGCGGTTGATGCCGGTATTGTAAGCGAGAATGCCTGCGTTGCCGCCGCCGGTCTCGGGCTCGCTACAGTTCCGAGAGCTTCAATGGATGCAGAAGGGATTCGTAAATTGTTGGGATTTGGTGATTCCCAGATTTTCATCATGAATAACCCGGTAGGTTATCCTGCCAATTGAAAATCAGGGACGGTTACACAATATTTGTTAATCGTCCCTCTTATTTTAAATTAAGAAATTAGTTTGAATTTGTGCAAAAAATAATTGATTGTCTCACGACAACCAATCTTCAGTTAACCTTAAAATCTAATACCATGAAAAACTCACTGCAAAATTATAAATTATTTTTCAAAACAATGCTATAAAACATAAAAATATTTTAATATTTAACATATTTTTATATTTATGAAGCTGTTTTACTAAATAATGTACAAAATTTAACAATTGATATGTTAAAAGGGATGAAAAGAGTGATTTTTATTATGGCGATACTTCTGATTTCAGGAGCCTGTTCTCGAAATACGAGTGGATCTGTAGAGACTCCGAACAGTGTGGTGACATCTTTGAAGGTAACAAAAAAACCGGTTTCCGGAGTAAAACCCGTTTCCGCCGTATTGAAGGCGAGTGTATTCAAGATGAGTGGTGACTATAGTGACAATGTCGCGATCGGGATCGGTGCTGATGGCAAGCTCACCTATTTCCCGGCACCTTCCGATATTGATATAAACTCGGCTCCGGTTTCTCTTGGTGACGGATGGTGGTTGAACAGGCAGGGGTTAGGCAAAGGATACCGTTTTACAAGATACACATTTGAAGAATATTCAAAATTGCCGGAGGTGCCATCCATGAGGGAATTGCTTGACGCTGTTATTCCGGGTGCCGTTGTGACAGAGATCCGTATGCTTGATATCCCCGCATCGGAAGCAATGGACAGAATAGAAGAAATTAAGACTATTCTTGATAAATAAAGATATTTTTTCAAAAAAATACGTTCACATAAACCCCGGCTATCACCAGCCGGGGTTTTGTGTGAGGTTCGGATTCCTTTCCAGTTCCACGAGGGGAATTGGCCATAGTTCGTGTCTTTCCTGATAAGCGCGTGTGTACATCAGGTCTCCGAAGATGTCGGTTGCATCTTTCACGGATTCTTTCAGTATGCCCCACCTTCTGAGATCCCAATATCTTTGACCTTCACCCGCAAGTTCCATGGCTCTTTCTTTTCTGATTCTCTCTGTCATATCTTCTTTTGAGCCGACGTTGAGCCATGCGGCACCGGAATTGAGTCCCGGCATTCCGGCTCTTTCCCTGATTTTGTTGACTTCCTGGACAGCAAGGTCGGTTTTACCGGTTTCATTGTAGGCTTCCGCGAGCATAAGAATGACATCAGCAAGACGAATCAATGGGAATTCGTAAGGAGTGCGGTTATATTCCCCCCAGTATCCGTCAAGATTTCCGGTAGGGATCCATTTCCTCCAGAAATAAGAATTCCAGCCTTGTGAATTTCTGATAAAAGCCATCGCTTCCATCGGTGCGCCACCCTGCGAAGGATCCGCGAGCACAAATTGCTTGTCCATGGGTACGGATCCGGCATCAGTACCCAGATAATGGGAATATGGCGTTATGATGTTAAGACATAGCCGTGGATCGCGGAGGCGGTACGCATCCATCACTTTTGTCGTGTCGCATTTCAAAGTGCTTGTCACCACAGTGCTTCCCTGATCTATCGCCACACACATATATTCGCGCCTCGTATCGCTGTCTCCATTTGAAAATCCCGGGAAAACCGAATCCCAGTCAAATGCCGATCCGTCGAGATTCTCATACATGTCTGCAAGAGTTACAGATGGTACGATCTGATTCCCGGCTATCAGACGCATTGTGGATTTGTTTCCGAAGTAGGACACTATATCAAGGGCATAACCGGCGGTATTCCCGTCGATAGACTGAATTGAGAAAATCATCTCGGGACTGTGTTTGCCATTATACAACCTGAACAGTTCATTGTAATCAGGATGTAAAGAATATCCGAAATTTGCGGATATATTGTAAACCACATCTTCAAAATCAGCGATTGCCTCTTCCCATTGCCTGTTGAACAAGAAAACTTTTCCTCTCAGGGCGAGTGCGGCTCCTTTTGTCGCGCGTCCCAGATCTTGGTCAGCCCATGCTACGGGGAGGTTTTCTACGGCGTAATCCAGATCGTCAATGATATGGGCGCGTAGATCATCTTCGGAACACCGTGGAGAATCAAGGTTGGCAAATTCTTTATTGATGTCGCATGATTCGTCATAATACGGGACACCTCCCCAGCAATTGAGCATTCTGAAATATGCCATGGCTCTCAGGAATTTCGCTTCTCCTGTGACCATTCCGATAGTTTCCCGGCTGATTGGCATCGATTCGACATTTCTTATCACGGTGTTTGCTCTGTGGACAAGTTCGTAGAGGTATTGCCAATGGTTTTGCACACCACTGCTGTTGGATGCGAAGGATGTTCCTCTTGATATGTCTGCCCAGGGCGACACTCCGTCGGCAATGTCGGAACACATGTCGAATGTGAATTCCATTCCGAAGCACCAGTTCTGTTTCATGGCGGAATAGAGACCTATAGCCGCCTGACGGGCATGATCCTCAGTCTGCCAGAAAGTAGATTCCGACAATTGGTTGCCCGGTGCGTAATCGAGGCTTTCACAGGAAGAGAAGAATATAGAGGCGGCTAAAGCCGCGCTGGAGATGTATTTTATATTCATTTCAAAAGTGTTTGGGAGAGTTCTTAGAAAGTGATATTAAGACCCATTGAGTATTGACGTACTGCAGGATAACCCACAGTGGCTCCCACTTCGGGGTCAAGCCCCGGAAAGCGGGTTATGGTGAAGAGGTTGTCAATACTTGCATAGACCTTAAGATTTTCCACAAAGAATTTTTTTGTTATCTGTGATGGAATTGTGTATCCCACCTGAATATTCTTGCATCGCAGGTATGACGCGTCATGCACAAAAGCATCACTTGCCACGTTGTTTCTGCTGTCTGCTTCGTTTCTGAGTATAGGATATCTCGATCCGTAAGGGTTGTCAGGAGTCCAGGCGTTGTCAGTAATGTCTTTGTTAAGGGATTGCCCCATTACGGTCACGAAACGGAATGCCTGATTGTTGTAATATACCGGATTGTATCCCACACCCTGAAACAGCATGCTGAAATCAATCCCTTTCCAGTTTAATGAAATGTCGAATCCGTATGATAGCCTCGGCATTGTGCCGTATCCTATCTCGATACGGTCGTTTGAATCAAGTTTTCCGTCATTGTTCGTGTCTGAAAACAGGAAATCTCCGAGTTCAGGGCGTTGATAAGTAGAGAAATAGGATGGATTAGCATCAATAAGACTCTGGACATACTGTAAATCTTTCTCGTCTCTGACAATACGGTCTACTTTTAACACATAGAGCTGATTTATTGGCTTGCCTTCCTGAGTCTTGTATACGCCGCTTATGGAAGATACGTCTCCCTGGAATTTCGTGACCTTGTTATTGACAAACGACATGTTGGCTCCTATTGAATAAGAGATGTCTCCAATGTTGTCGCGCCACCTGAGGTCAAGTTCAAAACCTTTGTTGTTGACTTCTCCCGCATTCTGGTTAGGCACGGTGCTTGTGCCGTGTTCAAGGGGGGCGGGTAAAGATATGAGAATGCCTTTGGTGTCTTTATTGTAAATGTCGGCGGATCCTGTCAGTCTGTTGTCGAGGAATCCGAAATCTATACCGATATTTGTCATATATGTTTTTTCCCAGGAAAGTGCCGGGTTAGAGAGTACGGTCTGGGCAAATCCGCCGGCGATGTTGCCGTTGAGAATATAATTTGCAGTTGCGAAAAGGGATTGGTACATGTAGTAGCTTGAAGTGGCATTATTGCCAAGCGAGCCGTATGACGCCCTTATTTTAAGATTGCTAAGCCAAGTTGAGGAGGGACTCATGAATTTTTCTTCGGAGAGTCTCCATCCGGCGGATACAGAAGGGAAATATCCCCATCTGTTGCCCTTTGCAAATTTGGAGGATCCGTCAGACCTGAGATTCACTTCAAGCAGATATTTACCGTCCCAATTGAGGTTGATGCGTCCGAAATAAGATCTCATTGCCCATTCGGAGAAGTTACCTGAAATCTCGCCGTTTGTGGTTCCGGCATCGATAGAAGTGAGAGAATCGTCGATAAGGTCATATTTGCGGAACATCTCATAATCATATCTGTCGTACTCCTGGCTCATGCCTAACAAAATGGATGATTCCAGTTTTGAAACAGAGAAATCATATGTTGCGGTCAGTTCAGAAGACCTGAAGTTGTCATTATAGTTGTACCTCCTTATATATGTCCTGACCGAGCCGTCGCGAATAAGTACGGGGCCGTCAAAAGTGAATCTGTACAGATCTCTGTCCGTCAGATGTTGTTCCACTCTTCTTGACCATTTGTTGATTGAGAAAGCTCCCTGTATAGTAAGTCCGGCAACAGGCTGGACCCTGCCGTACACTTTTGCCACCATGCGTTCGGTCTTTGTCGGGAACTCGTCTTTATAAAACCATTGGCGTCTGTAGGGATTGAAATTGCTGACATTTTCTTCCTCCGGGTTCTGGATGCCTCCGTAAAGTCCGGTCTCCTTGTCGTATAGGGTCATGCCGGGGACTGTATTGAATGCTCCCGATCCGAAAATGACGTCACCTCCGGCAGCCGCGTTTTCAGAAGATGGATTGTTGTAATCGACATATCCGAACAACTCTGTGCCGACCGACAGCCATTTCTTTATATTTACATCAAGATTTGTACGTAGCTGGTAGCGTTTGTAGTCGGTGTAATATATCATTCCGGGATTGTTGATGAATCCGAGCGAAATATTATATCTGACGCGTTTGCCGCCTCCGGTGACTGATAGGTTGTGGTTCTGCACTACCGACGGATTGCGGTATATATGATCCTGCCAGTCGGTATTGGGGTATATGGTAGGATTTTTACCGGCATCATTCCTCCACTCATCTATTTTTCCCTGAGAAAACCTTGCCGCTTGTCCGTTGACGATAAGTGCGGCGTTTTGGATTTCCATGAAATCCGCGTAATCGGTCACGAGGTTCAAACGTTTGGCAACTGTTTCAAATGAGATGTTTCCGCTATATGTGAGTTTCGGAGCGGATTCCACACCATGTTTCGTGGTGACAAGAATCACTCCGTTGGCGGCGCGTGAACCGTAAATTGAAGAAGACGCCGCATCCTTGAGGACAGATATGTTTTCTATGTCCTGGGGATTGATGTCGCTTATTGATATGCCGGTCATTCCGTCTATGACTACAAGAGGAGCGGAATCGTTTAATGTGCCTTGCCCGCGTATCCTTATTGATTGGGATTCATATCCGGGAGTATTTCCTCCACTGTTTGTGACGGAAAGTCCGGATGCGAGACCTGCCAGCGCGTTTGTGGCATTTGAGAGCGGTCGGTCGGCGAGATATGAAGATCCGATTGAAGAAACCGCTCCTGTAAGATTCACTTTCTTTTGAGAGGCATATCCTACCACGACCAATTCATCAAGAGATTCCGGTTTTGCCTTCAGATATATGTTGAGGTCGGCGGCATCTTCTTCAGAGACACTGATTTCTCTTGAATCATAGCCTATGTAAGACACTATGATCACGGCAGGAAATTGGATGCCTGAAATTGAGAACACACCATCGGCATCGGTAGAGGTCACGATGTGCTTCGAAGGGACAGTGACGGTCGCGCCGATGAGATGGTCGCCGTTTTCGTCAATTACAGTTCCGGTCAAGGACGATGTCCGTGCAGATGTTGAATCCGGCAGTTGCCGTACTTCATTGTCTTGGGCAAAAGACATGAAGATGGAGAAGGTGATAAAAACACAAGTTATAAAATGACGGATCATATAATGAATTTGTTTAACCATTTTCGCAGATTGAAGCAGTTAAACCTATTTAATAGTTTTGCAGCTATCGTTTCAAATAGTTCATCATCTTTTAGGCTGCTTCTGACCTTGTTGCCGGTCATCAACACGGTTATACCGCATCATGTTTCAAAATCATCCTGAAAATCTGACGAACGTTTGAAAAAGGGAAAAGTTTAAGCAATTTCAATCTGAGATTTCAGTGCAAAAGTATCAAGGAGGAATGAAAAAACAAAGCGAGTGTATGTATACGGCTTGAATGTGGCAATAAAGAGCGGGATGCAATCATTGCATCCCGCAAAAAGAACCGTAGTGTGACAAAAAAATAATCAGATCAAGAGTGTTTAATCAAGTTGAATTACGAGATGGTTGGTCAGGCTCCAGAATTTTTCCGGACAAGTTATAACTAAAATTTTATTACGGTCCTTATCAATGATTTCATAAGAATTTCCGGGATGTCGGGTCAATAGTCTTGCTTTACTTGAATTAAGGTTGATTGTGTCAAGGTGTCGTTTGTCGTTGACAATAAAAAAAGACTCATCAAAATCACCCTCAAGGATTTTGTCATTCTGGAGGAAAGCGGATTTTATGATGTTGTGTTTCTTTAGTTGAGCTTTTGTGGCAGCCACAAAATAGCATGTGTTCAGTTCATCTTCAAGACGTTTTGACATAGTTTCCATATATTCTTTTTCCATGGACACTTCCTCTACCCTGGAGTTGAGCGAGTCGACCGTTTTGTTGAGCGAGTCAATTTTTACTTCAGCATTTGAAACCATAGATTTCAACCGGGCTATTGTTTTGGTCTCACCATCTATCTGGCGACGCAACGTCGAGACCGCGCCCTTCAGTTCATCCGTATATAAAGAAGATTCTTCAAGTTTTTTCTCCATATCGTTTAATTTTAAACGTCGTTGCTGCAGAGTGCGTTGCACAGAAGCGATATCGTCAAGAATATCCGTACGGTCGCAAGTGTCGTTTTCAGCCATGCGGTTGTTAAGAGACATAATATTCTCTATATCTTTCACTTCTTCCATGCTCTCGGCTATTTCCTTTACAAGCTCCAGCAATTGATCCCGTTCTTCTATGGCTTCTGCGAGTTCCTGTTTTGAAGCTTCCATCAGCGATGGTTGTACAGTCTGGGTTTCCCTGTAGCAAGCGAAGCACAGGGAGCACAATACAACCGATATGATGAAAATACGTTTCATTAAAAAGAAGTTTTAACTGCAAAATTAATAATATTTAGATATTTCATCTCAAAGTGTGGACAGACTGCATGAATGTGTCAATAAACGCAACGAAAAGATACCAAAAGCATCCAAAATATGAGTAGTCACCTATGGCTTCAGAGCTGTTGAAAACCCCTTCAACGCTACAGAAGAAGAGAGAGTGCGTTTTTATCGGCACACAGATTCTTCTGCACGACGTGGTCTCGGAGATACCACGTGCCCCTAACATACGTTCCCCTAACCTTAACACTTCTTTTGAAGCTGCTTTTTATTGCTTTTACTTTATTTGTGTATGTCGGTAGAATCGCTATGCCTGATTTTTAAGATTCATCCGGAGACTTTCTATAACCGCAAATCAAGACTTAAGTCAAGTTTGAGCCGCTCTACATCGGAAAGAAAGGAGGAACTGCCGGGTATGCTTTTCAAAAAGTAGCATGGCAAAGAGGATATGAGAGATTGAAAAAACGTCCA